>CANHQZ010000011.1 GCA_947463125.1 Flavobacteriales bacterium
CCCATCGCTTGGGATTTTCCTCCATGTATTTTATAAAATTTCGGTATGCGTTTTCATTTCTTACGATAACATCATGAAATGAACGCTGCCATTGAAATTCAAAATTTCCCGCGTCGCGAATATTTTTGGATGTTGTTGTCTTGTACGCACCCATAATGGATGAAACCGATTTTATTTTTAAATTGGGTAGGGACAGGTCGCGACCTGTCCCTACATCGTTTTGAATTGCATTTCGTTTAATTTCCATCAAAATATGGACATGGTTTGGCATTACCACAAAACCATGTAATTTCAAGTATAAATATTGATTCTGCATCCATTCAATTTGTTCCCGGGCGATTTTACCAAATTCATTTAAAATCATACTCCCATTTACAACTTCACCAAAGTGACATTCATGGTTTAAACAACATGAGGTAATAAAATAAAGAGCATCCCGTGAGTAATCAAACCCTTTTAATCTATTGGCTTTGCGATTTTTCAAGATGATAATGACAGATACAAATATAATTTATTTTGTAGATTTTTATAATTTATAATAAAACAAGTAATGACCTCCATCACCCCATCCCACTTTCCCCTGTTGTATTTTAGTGCATTCAATTAAATCCCATGCACACACCCCACAAAGCCCCCAAAACCATTGGTATTTTCATGAACCACACACGCGCCCTGTTTTTCATTCCGGAAAACGGCCCGCAGCAACCGGCACCACTGGAATCAGGCATCGAAAATCGATTACGCTATCCCGGCGAAACCCATCCCGGCGCCAATGTGGGCAATTTCCGCTCCACCAATAACGAATACAGCCGTCACAACCGCGAAAACAACCAATTAAAACAATACCTGCAGTCGCTGTCGGAATACCTGGAACACGTGGATGCCGCGCTAATTCTGGGGCCCAAAACCCTGGTAAACCGATTTAAAAACCACATAAATGGAAACAAAAAATTTGCGGGCAAACAATTAAAATTCGAGCAGCAGGACAAACTCACCCCTGCCCAATTCCACGTGGCCGTGAAAAAATTCGCGGCAACGCTGGTGTGAAATAACCATGGCCGTGTAAATGCATAGAGACGCACAATTGTGCGTCTCTACGTCCATGGTTAAACCCCATACGACATGGGCGACATCTATAGAGACGCACAATTGTGCGTCTCTACAGACACGTGTCTAAACCCGTGGTGAACGATTGTCGCCTACAACCCCCAGGGGTAGGTTTCCGGCAACTGCAACCCGTCTGGCTCTACATGCATGGCATGCACCGGGTGTGTTTTCTGAAAATACAAAAACGCCTGATACCGCTCGGGAATAACGCTGGGCACATAATTTTTGGTTTCCTCACTGCCGGGCAAATAGACAACACCAATGGCCCTGTGGTTGATGCGTTTTTCAAAAAACTCTTTTTCGCGTAAATCATCGGAAAATACCATGCAATCCGCACCCACATGCTCTTTCAGCCAGTGCTCCCAACTGTCTTTTCGGGCGGGCGGCTGATCCATCTTGATGGGCTTGCCGCTCCAGCGGTTGGAGGCCAGTACCCTGCCGGTGTAGGAGCCCATGCCCACGCTGAACACCCCCTGCGCATGATACTGCTCGTGCAGCAGCTGCCCCAGGTTGAGCATGCCGTCCTCGGTCATATCTGTGGCACGTGCGTCGCCAATGTGTGTATTGTGCGCCCACACGATGGCTTTGGATTGCTTGCCGTGGAATTTCAGCAGTCGGTCCAGGGTATCGGCCATGTGCAAATCGCGCAGGTTCCACGACAACGGCCCGGCTTTGATCATGGCGCGGTAGTATTTTTCGGCATTCACCGTCACCACGGCATTCTGTTCCGCATTCAGTGCGGCCTCCGGGTCTGAGTTATAACCCGCCTGCTTATTCCGGATGGCAGCCAGCAGGGCAACGGCTTCTGCCTCGCACGATTGTGTGAGCGCGCCATTGCGTACCGCATAGGATAACCCTTCCTGCGAACCGTACGGCTCAAAACATTGGAACACCTTTTGCACGTGTCCATACGCTTCCTTGTCGTTGGCTTTCAGGTACGCGGCCAGGTACTCCAGCGATTCCTGCAGGCTGTATACATCCAGTCCGTAAAAACCGACCTTGTGCTGTCCCTCTCGGCCGTCATTGTAGCGGCGCATCCATTCGGCAAAGGCATCGGTTTCCCAGTTAGCCCACATCCATGTCGGCCACCGGTTAAAATTTTGCAGCACGTCCCTAGATTTTTTGGGAGCGCCCCTGTAGTTCTTCACATAGCGATTTATCAAATACGCATCGGGCCAGTCGGCCTCGGCAGCCACAAAGCTGAAATTCTTTTCCGAAATCAGCCGGCGTGTGAGGTGATTTCGCCACAGATAATACTCATGTGTGCCGTGTGATGCCTCACCCAGCAAAACAATGCGGGCATCGCCGATTTTATCCATCAGCAAATCCAGGTCTTCGGATTTCTCCAGCGGCAATGCTGCCGATTTCAGGGTGCGAACCGCCTCTTCTTCGGCGTGTGTGGAAAGCAGTTTAACGTCTTGCATAACAATACAAAGCAAGCCTCATCCCATACAAAAACCCCTGCCCGGCATCATTCACAGACATGAAATAAAACGCCCAAAAAATTTGGAAATCTCACTTTTTTTTCGTATATTGTGTTTGATGAAAATTCATACGCCCTTCATTCAACTCAATTCTTTACTCAAACTGCTGGGTTGGGTAGAAACCGGTGCTGACGCCAACAATGTAATTGATGCAGGCATGGTCAAGGTGAACGGACAAACCGAAACCCGCCGCCGCAACAAAATCTATCCAGGTATGGTCGTAGCCTTCGAAAACAAGCAGGTTACCATCGAATAATCCTACACATACAACGGCTTTTGGCAAAAAATCGCCCGTTCCTGCGTATCATTGCAGTTACGCTTTTATGATGAAAAGAACCTTACTGCTGGGAATGATGCTCGCCGCAGCCACCGTTCCCGTTCTGGCCCAGAAAAAGAAAAACGACAAGAAAAAAGGCGCTCCCGCCGCCGCTGCCGAAGCTCCCAAACCGAAAGACGACAAGCCTTCCATCGCTTCCAAAACCAAAAGCTGCAAGCGCATGCCGGGCCTGTTTACCCTTTTCAGGGATACCGCCACAGGCAAATCCTATCTGCTCATTAAAAAAGACCAGCTCAACAAAGAGTTTATTCATTTTACCTATACCGAAAACGGAGTAACCGATGCCGGATTCCACCGTGGTCAATTCCGCGGCAGCCGCATCTTCAAAATCAAAAAGCACTACGAGTACATCGATTTTGAACAGCAGAATACCAGCTTCTATTTCGACCCCAACAACGAAATCAGTAAAAGCGCAAATGCCAATATCAGCAACAGTTCGCTGGCATATGAAAAAATCATTGCCGCCGATGAAAAAACAGGCGAATACCTGATTGATGCGGACGAATTGTTTCTGGGTGAAAAACTTCACCAGATCAAGCCAAGCGGATTCCCCGGCAATCCCATGGCGTTTAACCTGGGTAGCCTGAGCCGCACCAAAACCCGGTATGAACAACTGAAGAACTACCCCATGAACACCGATTTGGTGGTGCGCTATGTATTTGAAAACCCTTACCCCATTAACGGTGGAAGCGAAGAAGTGACCGATGCCCGCGCCATCAATGTGGTGTTGCAGCACAGCCTTATCGAAATGCCCGCTGACGGCTACAAACCCCGTCATGATGATCCCCGCGTAGGCTTCTTCTCCGATCAGGTGAACGACATGACCACCACCGCGGCTGTTAATTACCGCGACCTCATACACCGCTGGGACCTTCGCAAAAAAGACCCTTCAGCCGCCAAAAGCGAGCCTGTAAAGCCCGTGGTATGGTGGATTGAAAATACCACGCCCAAAGAATTCCGCGCCACCATCAAGGCGGCCGGCGAAGCCTGGAACAAGGCGTTTGAGCCCCTGGGTTTCATCAACGCCGTACAAATCAAGGAACAACCCGACACCGCCGATTGGGATGCCGGCGATATCCGTTACAATGTGCTGCGCTGGACCAGCAGCCCCAACCCACCCTTCGGCGGCTACGGCCCCAGCTTTGTGAATCCCCGTACCGGCGAAATCCTGGGTGCCGACATTATGCTTGAATATGTGTTTGTAACCAACCGCATTGTTGCTGAAAAACTTTACGACATCAAAAAACCAAACGGGCACTTCTGCGAAGCCGGCCATACCCTGCACAACGAAATGTTGCTGGGCACCGAAATGATGCGTGCCGCCGGCGCTTCGGATGTGGAAGTAACCAAACTCATTCACCAGAGCCTGCATTACCTTGTATTGCACGAAATGGGACACACCTTTGGCCTTCAGCATAACATGAAAGCCAGTCAGCTGCTAAGCCCCACCGAACTGAAAGACAAAAACATTACCGCCAACGGCCTGATCGGCTCTGTGATGGACTATCCAGCCATCAACCTGAACGGCGATGTGAACGCAGTAGACTATTGCCAAACCGCACCCGGACCGTATGATATGTGGGCCATTGAATATGGCTACAGCCCTGCATTGGAAGATGAAGCCCAGGAAAAAGCCCGTCTGGCGGCCATCCTGTCACGCAGCAGCGAAAAAGCCCTCACCTTTGGCAACGATGCTGACGACATGCGCGCACCCGGCAAGGCCATCGACCCCCGCGTGATGGTGAATGACCTCAGCTCGGACGCCATTACCTATGGCGTTGAGCGCATCGAAAAAGTGCAAACCCTGATGAAAGGCCTGAAAAACCGCTACACCAGCGGTGTTAGCTGGCAGGAACTGCGCAATGCCTACGGAAGCCTTTCCGGTGCATACAGCCAAATGACCGGTATTATCAGCCGCTATGTGGGTGGTGTATACGTAGAGCGTGTGGCTCCCGGTGCAGGCAGCACCCAACCCTACACACCCGTGCCTTACGCAGATCAGAAACGTGCCATGAACGCGCTGGCAAAATATGCTTTTGCACCCAATGCCATGGAAGTGCCCGCCGATATTGTAGCTTACCTGCAACCCCAGCGCCGCGGTTTCAACTTCTTCAGTGCCGGTGAAGATCCCAAATTCCACAGCCGTGTTGATGCCATGCAGAGCGGGGTTCTCGACCATTTGCTTAGCCCAAGCATGATGCTGCGCCTCAGCGACAGCCGCCTGTATGGCAACAAATACAGCGTGGGCGAAATGCTGGGCGACCTCACCAAAGCCATCTTTGATGAAGACATCAACAGCAATGTAAACAGCTTCCGCCAGGTGCTGCAGATTAACTATACCGAGCGTTTGATCGCCATCACAGGACTCAAAGGCAACAGCCGCCACGATGAAATCAGCAAGGCCAGGGCCACTGCACAGCTGCAGGAAATTACCCGCAAGTTGAAAAGCAGCACCGGTGGCGACAAAGACAGCAAGGATCACCGCAATTACCTGTTAACCCTCATAGAGCACGGACTGGATGACTAATTCACCAAACGGGCAGCCCCTCTATCGCCTCACGGCACTGGGTGCGCTGCTGCTGGCCGCAGGCATTGCCCTGGGGGCCTTCGGCGCGCATGGTTTGAAAGAAATAGCCACAGATCACTACATCGCAGTGTTTGAAACCGGCGTGCAGTATCAAATTTACACCGCTTTGGGCATCATGGTTTTATCCATGTTTGGCAAAACCCTGGAAAAGCCCATCCTGCTGATTTTAGCGGGCATGTGGATTTTTTCGGTGAGTTTATATTTCATCGGACTGAATGAAGTTCTTGCCGCTTCGCTGAAAAAACTGGGTGCGATTACTCCGATTGGCGGTGTGCTGATGATAGCCGGCTGGTGCTGGGCAGGGATGAAACTCCTGCGCCTCAGCAAATCCTGAACATGGGCAAAACCATCATTTTCATGCGCCACGGCAAGGCCGCCGATACGGAAGATGCCTTCAACGATTTTGAGCGGCCCTTGGTGGCACGCGGACGCCAGGAAGCGGAACAGACTGCTGTTTTGCTGAAAGACAACAACCTCATTCCCGAAATGATTCTTTGCAGTCCGGCTACCCGCACGGCAGGAACTGCGCAGATAGCCGCCCGCGTATTTGATTATCCGGCTGAACATATCGTTTACCACGCACCGCTGTATATGGGCAGGGCACACGAATACATGGATGCCATCAACAACCTGAAAGCCTCGTGTATTCTGGTAGTGGGCCACAACCCCGAAATGCAGGCCCTGGCTTTTCACTTCGGCAAAGTAGGACAAGCAGGCTTCCCTACCTCATCGGCTGTGGCATTGCAGTTTGAGGATGAGGTGATATCTGCGCAGAGCAAGGCAGTGGTGGCAGGGGAATGGCTGAGGTAATTCAACCAGTCACAAATTGTGACCAGTTTAACCAAAACTACATTATAACTTTAAAAATTAAGCTTGAGTCAACAAATTGACACCTCAAACTTTGCTGCTCGCAGCAACAAACATCTAGTCGTTCTCTTAACTTATTGTAAAACAAAAAAGACACTGTTTTCACAGCGTCTTTCTTTCGTGGGCCCACTTGGGATCGAACCAAGCACCTACTGATTATGAGTCAGTTGCTCTAACCGAATGAGCTATAGGCCCGATGGGACTGCAAATATATTACAACCAACTGAATTTATCATGCAGCCTGTCCACTTTCAGTTGTATCCGCTCACCATCCCACCCTATTCCGCTCATTTTACCCTCTTTTTGAGCCGTATTTTCCTCCATGATGAGCCGATTCTGCAAAGGATCCTATTAAACAACTAAACCAACAGACCCATAAACAACTTCATTCCTACATTAATCATTCTTTCATTTTTCCATTAAACATCAACATTAACGATTAAAACATAAACAGGAACATACATTTATGTTTAATTTAGCAGCCCTTTAATTCTATGACGAAAAACCTAATTGCCTTATGCTTTTTAATAATGGTTGGATCTGCGTTTTCATGTAAATGTTTCTCTCAAAATTGTGAAAAAATAAAAGAATACTACAATGCGAAAAAATATTATGCGATCACGTATGAATTTGACCAAAATACACCCATTTCAATTGTAGAAACGAGAATCATCAATTCCCCCTGCGTCAACTATTATATTCTTGCCTTAGAAAAAACAAAAAAGTATGGCAACCTTTACAAGGTGGCAGATGCTATTGCAACAAAAGAGAATATAAAACTATCATATAAAACATCCGATAACAATCAATTTCCGGACTCTGTAATCAAGGCAATTTCTTCCTGCTACAATACTTCAGCTCAAGTTGCTATTGGCGGCTCAGACATGAGTAAAATTAGCTCTTGGTTGCTAAATAAAACAGATTTAGACAAAATTACACTATCTGACATCTATAACTATTATAAAAAGAACAGATATGAACTTTCTATTTTTGGTCAATATTCTTACATTCTAGCGAAGGCGGCCAAAACATATATAAGCAAATATGGGATTAATGACCCTCATGCACTTGAAATGTTCGATATGCTCAATTCCATATACAAACAATCTGCATCCGGAGATTTTATACCAACAGAAGTAAATTCACAAGAAGAGTATGATATAGCGGTGAAGAAGGAATTAATTAACAAAAACAATTACAGCATTTTATACTTTAATACAAATTTTAATTTCCATAACACTGAATATTATACCAATCGCCTCAGCTATGACAAGAATATCATGACTGAATGGTACAGATATTCGGAAAAAATTGATAAGATTAAGACTGATAAAATAGATTTTTATTTTAAGTACTTTAAAAACAACCATCATTACTATAAAGCGGCAGTTCTATTTGATTTAAAGCTAAATAAAACTCCCATTGCAAGCGACAATTACAAAAATTACTATGAAGTATTGTCCAAAATCCCTTCAGAAATGTTCCCTCAGGCCAACAAAACATTTCAACCAACATTAGATAAATTGTATGAATTAAATAGTGGTAATTGTGAATTCCAGAAAGATTACATGAGGTTTTTATCAGTAACAAAACAACACGAAATCGGTATTGATCACATCAAAAAAGTGGGTTCGAAATTTGGCGGTTGTATGAATTGGGATTCTTTACTTTTAGAGTTTCGAATTTCTAAAATTTTCAATTTAGTTGACATATCAACTGACCCTTTAAGGGTATTTTGCACTTCGATTGATGAAAAAATACCTTTCAGCCGAATAAATAAGAATCTTAAAGTTATTGCGCCTTACATCAATGCTAAAAAATTAGGGACACTTTTCTTTACTCTTAATGAGAAATATCCGTCATTCCGAGATTCAATCTGGTGGGGATTTTGTGATCATTTGTTTCCAATGTCTTCGTTCAATGAAAAAGAGCTCAATCAATTTTTAACCATATACAAAAAATTAAAAATGAACAACATGGTCGAGTCGATAAACTATGACCTATGGAATGGAAAAACACATTCCGAAATTTTAGCAGCAATCAAAACAAACAAGATCACTAAAACGGCCGGATGGCAATTAATAGCCGAATACGGAATTTATTATTATTCTGAAAGTGAAACCCGAAACGAAGAAGCAACCAAAAAAACCGCCCTCGATCTTATGAAACAGGCTGCTGTTTATTTTACGGACGATGGGGAGTTACAAAAACACATCGGGCATTGTTTATTTTTACTTGGCAGATCAGCAGAAGCGCAGCCATACTATAAACGAGCCGGCGCATTGGGTGCCAATATGACCGATGTGGGCGCTTACGGCGGAACGGGCATCAGAACAGGCCCCAGAGGTGGAAAATACATGTTTAAAATCAATCCCGGGACTGCCAGCAGCCTTAAACCGTAAACAAAAGCACAAACATATCAGACAAGGCATTCATTGTCTCAAATCAAAAGAATGAATGCAACTTCTGAACCTTCAAAAAGCGCCTTCATCAATTCTTTGGAAGCCAACAAGCCAATAAACCATTAAACCCATAAACTATTGCATTTCTTAATTCCTTCATTCTTCCATTAAACATTCTTTCATTAAGTTTGCACTACGATGAGAAGAACCCTTACCACTCTCCTTTCATTACTGATCATCACCGCCCTCTGGTCAAAGCCCGGAGATACCGTTCGTGTGAACACCCACAATAAGGTTGTCATTAAAACCAATCCTGCTACAGGAAACACCAAATATTACGGCTGGGGTACTTTCCCGAAAGCCGGTGTTAAATACCAGAAGGCTTATGCCGAACTCACCTTCAAATGCGCACCCGGACTGAGATGCGGTGAATGGGATTACCTCAACTACATTTACCTCTGCAACCGCCGCGGGTCTGCCAATGATAGCCTGGGTTGGGAAATCATGCGGTTTATAACCCCATATGGTTTCTACTTTGACCAAAACTGGAACCACACCTGGCAATTTGACATCACCGACTTTGCCCACCTGCTGCACGACAGCGTGCAAATTATGTATCAGCACACGGGCTATGAAGCAAACCACGACAGGGGATGGGAAATTTCCCTCAACTTCAACCTCATCGAAGGCACGCCCTGGCGCGATGTGAAAAACATTACCCGCTTCTACACCCGCAGCGTGGGCTATGGCAACGATTCCCTGTTCGATGTGCGTGTACCGGAAGACACCTTCACCCTGGGCCAGGAAACGGATCTCATGCGATTTAAAATCCTGCAAACAGGGCATGGCATGGACAGACCTCAAAACTGTGCAGAGTTCTGCCCAAAACGCCGCTACATCAAGCTGGATGGCGCTGTAGCCGATGAAAGCTATGTATGGCGGGATGACTGCGGTGAAAACCCGGTTTTCCCGCAGGCCGGAACCTGGCTCTACGACCGCGCAGGATGGTGCCCGGGCGCAGAAGTTCGCGAATACAACCTGGATATTGCCGCCACACCGGGCAGCACCCACCGCATGGACCTGGACATGGAAAGCTACAAAACCGACAACGGCGGAGCCAATTATATGCTCAGCACTTATCTGGTAGAATACGGCAAACCGAATTACAACCTGGATGTGGTGGTGGAAGATATCATCAGCCCCAATGCAGAACTGCGTTACAAGCGCGTAAATCCTTCCTGCGGTTCACCGAAAATTATCATCCGCAACCGTGGAGGTTCAGTGGTACAAAGCATTGATTTCCTCTACGGAATGGAAGGCCTGCAGCAAAAACACTACCGCTGGAACGGCACCCTGAAATCCGGACAGTGGGATACACTGGATCTGCCGCCAGACTTTGTGCGCAACAACAAACCTGGCATCTTCAGGGTAAATGTGGCATGGGTAAACAACCGTCCGGATGATAACCCCAGCAACAATACCGCCACGGCCATTACCGGAAGTCTTCCTGCCCTGCTGCCCAACAAATTTGTGCTTTATTGCAGCACCAATGCGGCTCCCTCTGAAAATAGCTGGGAAATACGCGACATGACTGGCAAAACCGTGAAGACGCGAAAAAAATATCCACTCGCCAACATGGTATACCGCGATACCCTGGATCTCGCTGAAGGCTGCTACACACTGGACTTTCAGGATACGGGCGCTCCCAATCCGAATTACATGCTGAACGAAGACGGACTGCAGTGGTGGGCCAATACCGCCGACGGAACCGGGTTCCTGCAGATACGCACCCTCAGCAATGGTATTCTTCAGCGCTTTGGCGCCGATTTTGGCAGCAGTATACGTTTTGCCTTTACCGTGGGAAAAATTACCGAGCCTGCATTGCCTGCGGCCCAAATCAATATTCGCCCTAACCCGGCCAAAGACTACCTGATGCTGGATTTCAGCACATACAAACCGGAAGAGCTGAACGATGTCTGCACCATTGTTATTCATGATATTCGAGGCAGAAAAGTAATGGAGCAAAACATTGACATGCGCAGAACTCCCATGCCCGGACTCAATATTTCTGCCCTTTCAGCGGGCGTATACCACCTAAAGCTTAGCTACAAGGATGCTGTGGTTTCACAAAAACTGATTAAACAATAACATCTTGGGCAAACTCATCATTTTTTCAGCGCCCTCCGGATCCGGAAAAACCACCGTGGTAAAGCATTTGCTGTCTGTGATGCCCGACAAAATGGCATTTTCGGTCAGTGCCACCACCCGTAAACCCAGACCGGGTGAGGAAAACGGCCGTGAATACCATTTTCTGGAGTTTGATGACTTTGAAAAACGCATAGAAAACAACGAATTTCTGGAGCATGAAGAAGTATATGCCGGCGTGCTGTACGGAACGCTTTGGAGTGAAGTACACAAAATCTGGGACTCAGGGAAAGCCGTGGTGTTTGATGTGGATGTACAGGGCGGTCTGAACCTAAAAAGACGTTTCAAACAGGATGCCCTGGCTATTTTCCTCAGGCCGCCCAGCGTGGAAGTGCTGATGGAACGCCTCAGAAAGCGCAGCACCGAAGTGGAACACCACCTGCAGGAACGCATTGCCAAAGCCAACCATGAGCTGAGTTTTGAAAACCAATATGATGTGGTGGTGGTTAACGATGTGCTGGAAGACACCCTAAAAACCTGCGAAAAGCTGGTAACCGATTTTTTAAACAAACCCTGATGGCCCGTGTAGGCTTGTACTTTGGTTCGTTCAATCCCATTCACAACGGGCATTTAATCATTGCCCAGCACATGCTCAATGAGGGGCCTTTCGATGAAATCTGGTTTGTGGTTTCTCCCCAAAATCCGTTTAAAGAACAAAAAGATTTGCTGCCGCAAAACATTCGTTTCGAAATGGTTAAAGCCGCTGTGGATGGCAATCATCAGTTTAGGGCCATGGACACTGAGTTTCGGCTGCCCGTGCCCTCGTTTACCATACAAACCCTTGAGCATTTGCTGGAAAAAAGCAGCAATAGCTTTTCCATAGTGATGGGCTCCGACAACCTGCCACGGTTGCACGAATGGAAAGACATTGACAAACTGTGCAGTCTGACAGATTTTCATGTATATAACCGCAGTGGCAGCGAATTAAAATGCAGTGTACCGCAGGCAAAAATCACCGCTTACACAGCGCCTTTTCTGGATATTTCGGCTACCCATATTCGCAGTTTACTGCAACAAAACAAAAGCATCCGCTACCTGGTGCCGGAGGCCGTGCGTGAAATGCTCACAGCACAAGGTTTTGGCCAGTAATTACAGTTTAATATTGCATCCCAGTACCGGACCGGTATTGTATTGAAAAACCGGTTTTCCGTTCACGGCTTTTCCCTGCTGTAAAATCTGGTTCAGCACTCCCATTTCCAGTTGTACGGATTTGTTAAGATTCAAACCCAGCAAGCCTAATAAACGATTTTGGTCAAACACGTTCAAACCAACATTCTTGCCGAAGCCAATAAAAATTTCATCTGACAAAGCCAGGTACAGATTTTTATGAATCCTTTTCAACGGCCATTGTATGCGCTGCATCAGCCGAATGCGGTTCAGGTAATTCCAACGCAAAAAACGACTATTGGTATCCAAAATCTCCAGCCAGCGCTGTTCAGCGCGCAAACGGCTTCTAAAAACAGCACCTTTTCCACCGTATTCATTTACAAAATACCATTGCTGATAGGCTCGCCGTTCCGCAAAAGCACCGTTTTCTGCGAGAGGAAAATCACCGTAAGGATAAGTTAAAATCCTGGCATAGCCTACCTGAAAACGATGTTGTGGTTTAACTTGCCACGTGATTCCCACTCTTATAAGATTTTGCTGAGGAGACTGAACCCTGTCAACTCTGCGCCATTGAAATTCGGTATGCAAAAACCATTTTTCCGACAACCGGTTCTGCACCGTTACCGGGGCCCAGAATAAATCATTGTTATCCGTATTACGATACTGTGCACAAGCCGATGTTATCTCTGCGACGGAAATAGCAAAAAATACGAAACTGCGCAGCATATCCTACTTTATTATTGACTCTTTGGATGCAGCTAGCGTTTGCCTGCGGAGCCTAGGCTTATTTCGTGTAGCCTGGCTATGATTGTAGTTTCCTGTATATTCAAGTTCTTCAAGACCTATTACCTGTAAATCACCACCTGCCTGCTGAAAATCCTGTTTTATGCGGTGCAGGTTATCGATTACGGTGTAATCGACGAGATTGCAATTCTCAAGATTTACCACAACCTGTTTACTGGGGTCCATATCATTCAAAACCCTTTTCAATCCAAGCCAGTTACTAAATACAGCTGCTCCTGCTACCCGTATTTCACAACCTTCAACAACAATATGGGATTTAAATACGGCACCTTTGGGTGCGCCAAGCACCAACTGTGTAATCAGCTTGGTCAACACACCTGCACCAATACCAAGCAATAAATCCGTAAACAAAGTAACCAATATGGTAACTACAACTACTACTACTTGCTCAACTCCTACCTTAGCCATCTCGCCAAATGATCGGGGACTTGCAAGTCGATATCCCACACCGATCAACATAGCTGCCAGTGCCGGCACCGGTATCAGATTGTTAAACCAATCATCCAGCATTAAAAAAACAAGCATGAACAACCCATGAAACCCATTAGCCCAACGGGTTTTTGCACCATTATTCACGTTGGCGCTACTTCGGGCTACTTCGCTGATCATAGGCAAACCACCCAACACTGCAGAAATTGTATTGCCTGCACCTACTGCCATTAAATCCTTATTGGCATTACTCTTTCTTTTAAGTGGATCCATCATGTCTGTTGCCTTAACGGTAAGAAGTGATTCCAGACTGCCTACCAGTGCAAACATCAGTACGTATTTGGCAAACAACAGTGGCTTTTGCATACCGCCAAAATCCACGTTAATGGCCAAAATTTCTGTTAGGTCATGCTCAAAATGAATAAACCTGGTACCGTCAAGACCTATCCATTTGGCAACCGGTATTGCTATTGCCAGTACCATAATGGGTGCAGGTACTTTTGAAAGCCTGTCATGCTTGATTCTCGGCCAGATGAAAACGACCAAAAGACTAACAAAACCAACAATTGCAGCATTTCCATCCATTTTTTTCAATGTTTCCGGAAAAGCCATAATGAGATCAGGTGGATGAATCATGGGCCTGCCATCGGGCATTAACGGATTAACCCCAAGAAGTATATGGATTTGTTTGCTGAAAACAATGATACCTATGGCAGTTAGCATCCCTTGAATGGTACTTAAAGGGAATAAATCAGCGATAGTACCAATACGTAAAAATCCAAACAAAATTTGCAAAACGCCGGCCACCAAAATTGCTCCCAGCGCCATTTTCCAGCCAATTTCGGCATTGCTGCCGCCAAATTCAGCAACAGCTCCAGCCACAATCACAATCAAACCTGCCGCAGGCCCCTTGACCGTGAGCGGTGAGCCGGAAAGTAAACAAACAACCAAACCGCCAATCATAGCAGTTATTAACCCCATAATGGGAGGAAAATCCGAAGCTCCGGCAATTCCCAGGCTCAACGGTAACGCAAGTAAAAATACCAGAAACCCACTCAGTCCATCTTCCCTGTAATACTGTTTTAGTCCGGCCAGACCATCTAAAGGAATTTCGGCTTTGGGGTTTCTTTTCATAATGCGATATTGGGAAGCAAATGATTTTTATACATTGCAATGGTGTCTCTGAGCCCGTAGTAAAGGGCATCACAAATAAGTGCATGACCAATGGAGACCTCCTGCAAACCCGGCAAATGCACGCGCAAATAATGCAGGTTATGTAAATCGAGGTCATGGCCCGCATTGATTCCCAGTCCGGCTTTTATGGCTACTTCGGCTGTTTTTACGTAGGGTTTAACAGCTTCTTCCGGATTTTTGGGAAACAAAACGGCATATTGTTCCGTGTAAAGCTCTATTCGGTCCGCTCCGCAAAGGGCCGCATTCTCAACCAAATCGGGATCAGGATTGAGAAACAAGCTTACCCGCATGCCCCCCGATTTAAGGCGTGCGACTACATCCTGCAGCAAGTGCAAATTTGCTTTGGTATCCCAGCCATTATTGCTGGTAAGCACATCAGGCGGATCAGGGACCAGGGTAACCTGTGCAGGCTTAACCTCTTCTACCAGCTTCAGAAACGATTCCGAAGGATAGCCTTCAATATTGAATTCAGTGGTTACCACCCGGCTCAGCTTGCGCACATCATCATAGCGAATATGCCGCTCATCCGGTCTGGGGTGAACCGTAATGCCATCAGCCCCGAACTGCTCGCAATCCAGTGCCACCTTAATCACATCGGGATTGTTGCCGCCCCGGGCATTGCGCAGGGTCGCAACCTTGTTCACATTCACACTCAGTTTGGGATTCATATACGCCAGATCAATTGTACAAAGATACGGCGGTTCCACGTGGGCAAAACATCACCGCTGCTGATACTTTCCATCCACGCATAGCGAACACCTGCTTTCAGTTTTTTATTGATGGGCTTGGTGGCCAGTATATAGGCAGAACGGCCTTTTCCGTAGAATGCCACCGTGCCAAAGTCATACAGCAATTGATTTTCATAGGCATATAGCCTGTTATAAAATCCAGATACATCAAACATACTGTAACGCAACACCAGCTGCCATCGGCCCGGATTCACCTTGGTGGTATATTCACCGTAAAACAAGGAAGAATGGCCTGCGGAAGGACCGTCGGCATTGAAACTGTGTTCCGCTCTCAATTCCACCCGGCTATTGTCGGTTACTGCGGCATTGATATTCACCCGAAGCAGCTGTGTGGTATAGTTTGTAATGGTTTTAGTGATGCCTTCGCTGTTTTGCAGGCTTCTTGTAATGTAGCGGTAGCGAACATACACCTGTGTTTTTTTGGTGGCCGCATAATCCAGCTGCCACAGCAAATCCTGGGTTTGTGAAGGTGCATAAAACCTAAAGGTAAGCCACGGCTGACGGGCGAAATCGCAATAATTACTGAGACTCAGTTTACGGGTAAAATTCATCTTCAAACCCATATACACCCCTTGCTCATTTTGATTGCTGTTGCCAAAAGCGGTAGAATACGGACTGATAAATCCGGGGGCATAATCGCGGATGTGCACAGACCATTCAGCCCATTTGCCCAAAGAAACCAATGCCCCGGCCGAAACGGCGTGTTTTCGTGTTTCTGCCAGCCATGCCCATTCGCTAAAAACGTGCATCCGACCGATGGTATGGGCCTGCCAGCCGTGGTAAAAGTGCTGTTGCTTGCCGGTGGGATTGTACAGGCGGTATAAATCTTCCGATACGGATTGTGCAATACTGTTGCTGAACAACGCCAAACCACCGCCAATATTACCAGCTTTTCCATTGCGCTGCAGCCAGTAGCCCTGCAAGTTACGCCTAAGGTTGTTTTTGGTTTGAATTTCAGACGGGGTTCGGTGCAATCCATCCAGGTCCACCGATGAGAAACCATCCGCTCCCAATCCTGCTGTATCGCCCATTCTCGCACTAATGCCATTGGATGCAAGGGCCACCGTAAAATCCCAGTTTTTGGTCAGTTTCAATGTTGACGCAATTCCCCGCAGAAACAAAAATTCATTTACCCCACGGTAAGCTTTTACGGCTGGTTGCGATCTTTTAATATTCAGCACACTCGCACTTTTGCCAATACCGATGCCGGAGCCCATCACCAATCCTTGTCCCAGACTCAGCACATAATCACCTGCCACCAGGGATTTTACCGCTCCGAAATTAAAAATGGCGGCATGCGCTGAAATATAGTCAGGACCTTTATTCCACCAGTATTCCCCCGGGTCTTTTTCAGCGGTAATGCCAAAGCTGTATGTGCCGGGAAGCGTGTATCGCAATCGGGTGCTCATGGCAAGCAAATCTGCATTGTAAGCTTCTGTGGGATCCGGATACCGTCGTCTAGTGGTAAGTATAAGTTCTGTTTTGCCCTGACTGAGCTTCTGAGCAAGCCCCTTTGCTCTGTCTTCCAGTCCGGGAGCGATATTCACAAAAGGCAAAATGGCTCTTATTTGATCGGGTTCCATGCCCACCACCTGCAATTCTGCGGGTGTGAGAAAAAGCCCGAAACGTTTGCGGTGCGACACAATCGCCGCTGCCTGAACTGGTGTAATCAGCGGAAAATTAATAAGCTCATCCACCGCGGCATGGTTGAGGTTCAGGGGTTTTTCAGTAAACTGAATCAAATCCTCATATATCTGGGTGTAATCAGCATTGGTTTCCAGGGTTTCGAGATACCGCTCTATGGTCAGTTTCACATCTTCAGGAATTTGCGCAAAAGCCCTTCCGGCAAATAGCAATAAAATCAGCAATATCGATTTTAACGCTTTGTCCATACCAGGGAAAAAGCGGGCGAAAAGCCCAAATAAGTATGATATCGGGTAGAGAGTGCGAAAACAACAGTACCGGATTTGTACTCAACCCCACCCGAAAAAGGCTCGGGCCCTGTTTGCAACGCACCATTAAAAACGATGCGTTTGCCATATTCATGCCGCAAGGCAATACCATAAACCGGCTGATTTTGGGCGTTGTATCGATATTGAAAACCGGCCCGGGTAAACGGATTAATTTTATACCCCAGCGCCAGCGCTCCGGCCGGCAATGCCATTCCTCCGTCGTACGTGCGATTCCAGGGATTCATCAGCACCGCGGAAGCATCCCATTTTTCATTCAGCTGAAAAGCCGCTCCCAGCTTACCGCTCAGCCAACCGGGGCGCTGTGCAAGCATAACCTGATACAAGGTGGTGTAGCCCACCGAAAAACCTACACTAAAGCGGGAACTTATAACCTGACAAAGCGACAGGTGTGCGGCGTTGACGGAGAAATTGGATGTGCCATTGTAGGTAAAATCCCCGCCATACATGGTGCCTTTATTTCTGAATGCCACTGCTGCTCCACCTTGTACAAGCGCTGTACCCGTGAAGCGCTGCCGGCCCCAAACTCCGCCTGCGGCCTTGCCAGTAAATGCAGCACCCGGGTTGTTGCTCAGTCCAAAACCGGCATCCCTGTTGGCTTCATTTCCCCCCAATCCATAAACAGCTGCTCCATGCTGCGCAAAGAGCATTCCTGTCAGGCACAAAAAGAATCCTATTGTCCAGAAACGAATCACTCTCCCAGCGCCTGTTTAAAAACCAGCAGTTTTTCTTTCAGTTCTCTCAATTTTTTCACAAGCACAGTGTTGGGATTGGGTTCCGCACTGCCCCCGCTTACCTTTCGGGTGGCTTTGGCTATTTTAATGCCTTTTTCACGGGTCAGGTAATGAATTTCTTTCAGCAATTCAATGTCCTTGAGCGAATAGATACGATCGCCCTTCTTGTTTTTCATGGGCTTCAGCTGCCTGAATTCTGTTTCCCAAAAGCGCAGGGTTGATGCAGGAACATTCAGCATCTTGCTCACTTCGCCAATCTTGTAGTACTTTTTAATATGTGTATTTTCTGCTTCCATCAATCAAATCGTTTGGATTCCCGGTTGCTCATTTCAATCATCTGCCGATATTGTTCATCGGTCAAATCGTTGTGGTAAAAGAAGGCAGGATTCAGCGGGTTTCCGCCTCTGCGAACCTCGTAGTGCAGATGTGGCCCCGTGCTGCGGCCCGTATTACCTATATGCCCTATCAACTGTCCTCTTTTTACCGACTGGCCGGGTCTTACCACCATTTTACTCAGGTGACCGTACAAGGTTGTGTAACCAAACCCGTGATCTATGATAATATGGTTTCCGTATCCCCAACCGTCATTATTGGTTTTCTGCACCACACCATCTCCGGTGGCAAACACCTCGGTGCCAATATCTGCCGTAAAATCCATCCCCGAATGGAAAGTAAAGGTGCGGTAAAACGGATCAAGCCTGTAACCAAAGCCACTGGCCATCTGGTTCAAATCCTCATTTGCCACAGGCTGAATCGCCGGTATGGATTTTACAAAAGATTCCTTGCTGCGTATCAGTCGCTTCAGCGTGGCATATGAAACGGCCTGGGCATAGGCTTCTTTACCAAGCCGGTCAATTTTTTGCCGGATTCGCTGCAGCAACTCACCTTCCGGTAATTCTATCAGCTCGGCATAATCCGGACCGCGGTAATCAACGGGCTTGGGCGGATCGGCTTCGTACATAGCCCTGTATATCTGCAGGTCGCGTTCTTTCAAAACACCCAGATTCCGCTCCAGTTCAGCCACCGAGCGCTCCATTCCTTTCAGTTCACGCCGCAGGGTTGCATTTTCATCCATCAACGACCGTTCACGGGGCGTAGCAAACATCCGGCTGAACAAAACGGCGAAAAGCAGAGATAAAACCAGAATAAGGCTACTGAACCCGATTCCACGCCACAACATATAACTGCGGTTATCCCTGACCCGCTCAAAACTCAGACTTTTTGGGTTAAAAAAGTATTTTGTCTTGCGCGCCATTGCTAGTTTATTGCAAGTATACGCAATATCCCCCCTCAGATTGCTTTTTTAGGCACCTTATTATTCTTTTGTTCTTTATTCCGGACTCAAAAAGCAAGTATCATGAGCAAGGTTATTGGTTTTTATAGAATTATTTGATATTTTCGCAACAAATATTATGAAAAAAATCATTTGGATTGGCCTGTTTCTGTTTGTTGCAAACATTGGAAACGCGCAAACATCAACCCATAAATGGGCTGTATCAATCAATGGAAATCACAAAGAATACAAGGGTGATCTTGGAAAGGCGCTGCTGCAGTTCCGTTACCCCAATTTCCAGCTCGGAGGAGGCCTTTCACGCTACATGAACAAGTGGCTGGATCTGAGCCTGAATGCAAATTACGGCAAAATGTTCTTCAACCCCAATGCTACAGCTTTTCAGGAACAATATCCCGTGTTGAACCTCAAAGGCACAAACGCAAATCTTACTGCCAGAATCAAATTCAACAATGGCAAATGGCTGAAGGAAGAAGCATTTCTGGCACCTTATTTTGTGGCCGGTGTAGGTATGTTTTACGGCGAACGCCAAAAACCCGACTACACTCCGGACTGGCGCACAGTATCTTACCTGAATATTCCCGTAGGCCTGGGAGTAAACATCCGCTGCACACCCCGCCTGAATGTAAACATTAACTCCACCTGGCTTCCGTCATTTTATGACAACCTCGATGGCTACGTGCAGGGTAACAACTGGGATCAGCTTTGGGAACACCGCATCGGCCTGAGCTACAACTTTAACCTCAAGAAAGGCGAAAGCAACGATTCAAAAGAGGATAAAGCCAAAAAGGATAAAAAGGCAGGCAAAGCTGCTGATAAGAACCCTGCCAAATAAGGCTTACATCAATCCTCGTATTTTTCCGAACAATTTATTCGGTTAAAGAATAACCGGCAGCTAAATAGGAGCGGGCTTTTCTTACGTATTCATCCACGTTATCCTGT
Source organism: Flavobacteriales bacterium (assembly GCA_947463125.1). Lineage (GTDB taxonomy): Bacteria > Bacteroidota > Bacteroidia > NS11-12g > UBA955 > RGEC01. The sequence goes on from CANHQZ010000011.1 coordinate 20,210, forward strand.
ATGCGCTGATGCACACTGTTATCCAGCGTTTTTACCACCTTGGCAGGCACACCCAGCACAAGACTGTATGGTGGAATTACCATACCCGATGGCACCAGTGCATTGGCACCGATGATGCTGTATTCCCCAATTTCGGCATTATTGAGCACAGTGGCGTGCATGCCCACCAAAACATGGTGGCCCAACTTTGCGCCGTGAACAATGGCGCTGTGCCCGATTACACAATCTTCACCAATGATACACGGGTCGCCGGGATCGGCATGTAATACGGCATTGTCCTGAATATTCGAGCGGGCGCCAACTGAAATTGTATCGCTGTCGCCGCGCAACACCGCCCCGAACCAGACGCTGCTCTCATCGCCCAGTTTCACATCCCCAATGACATGAGATCCTTTTGCAAGAAATACATTTTTGCCTGATTCGGGTCTTTTTTTCAAACGTTCCGTCAATTCTGTACTCATAAGCGGTTCAAATATGCTTTTTTTGCAGGGCATGCGCAAATTATTCACCCATATTGCTGCCATACATGGCATTGAAAACAACCCGCAACCCATGCTTAAGGGTGAGGAAATGGCCCATGTAAACAGTCTGAAAAATGCATGGCTGCTTATTGAGGACGGAAAATTTGCAGGCTGGGGCACTATGGATCTCGATCCATTACCAACGGCCGACGACTCCGTTTCACTAACAGGACTTGAAATTCTTCCCGGACTGGTAGATAGCCATACCCATTGCATCTTTGCTGAGCCACGAAGCGCAGAATGGGAAATGCGACTTAAAGGCGCTACTTATGAGGAAATTGCCGCCGCCGGCGGTGGCATACTGAACTCTGCGGCCAAACTGCGCAGCATGGACGAAGAATGGCTCTATGAGCAAAGCTTGTGGCGGGTTCAGCGCATGATAGAACACGGCTCCACCACCATTGAAATCAAAAGCGGCTATGGCTTAAGAACCGAAAGCGAATTGAAAATGCTGCGCATTGCACGCCGCATTGGACAAAATGTAAATGCCACCATCAAAACCACCTTTTTGGGCGCCCATGCCGTGCCTCCGGAATTTAAAGGCAGACAGGATGATTACGTAGAGCATATCCTGAATGAAATGCTGCCAGCAGTATGCGGGGAAGGTCTTGCTGACCACATGGACGTTTTCTGCGACCGCGGATTTTTTACCGCTGAACAAACGCTTCGCCTGCTGGAAGCTGCCGCCAAATTGGGTCTGCCTGCCAAAATACATGCCAATGAACTGGGCATTACCGGCGGCGTTCAGGTGGCAGCCAGTGCCGGTGCCTGGAGTGCCGATCACCTCGAGCATATAGGCGATGAAGAAATTGAATGTCTGAGAAATTCCGAAGTTATGCCTGTGGGCTTGCCAGGCACCAGCTACTTTCTGGACATACCATACACACCGGCCAGAGAAATCATCGGTGCCGGTTTGCCTTTTGCACTGGCTTCAGACTTCAATCCCGGCAGCAGCCCTGTGTGCAGCCTGCAAATGGTGTGGAGCCTGGGTTGCAGCCGCATGAAAATGCTGCCTGCAGAAGCGTTTAATGCCATCTCACTCAATGCAGCGCGGAGCCTCAGGCTTGAAAACACTACAGGCAGTATTGCTGTAGGCAAACAGGCCGATTTCTGGACCACAGAAACCCGCAATGCCTTGCAGTCCGTGCCCTACTTTTTTGGCGTTAATCACGCCAAAGATGTTTATCTGAAGGGCACCAAAAACTAATTATTTACCGCCTTCAGGAATACCCAGCAGCGGCGTTTTTCCATCGGTGATAATTACTTTGGAATTGCTGCTCTGTGATAAAGACTTAAACGCCTCAATCTGGTTGTTTTTCAATATATCGCCTGTTAGACTTTTGGCCAGCATTTCATTTCCTTTCGCCCTTGCTTCTGCTTCAATTTTAATGGCATTGGCCTGTCCTTCTGCTTTGATTTTTGCAACCTCGGCCTGCGCCTGAGCGCCAATAATGGCTGCCTGCTTATCTCCTTCCGCTGCAATAGCTTTACGCTCAGCTTCCAGCTTTTCGCGCTGTTTGGTAAATTCCATGCGCTGAGCCTCCTGCTCTGCCCTGAGTTTCTCTTCTATAGCAGCAGACAAGCCGGGTGGCAGTGATATAGATTTCATCAGAACATTCTCAACAATAAACCCTTTATCGCCCAAAATTTCCATCATGGTATCACGGATATTTTTTTCAATAAGTGCTCTTTCTCCGCTGTGCATGTCTTTCGCATAAAACTTGGATGTCACATCAGCTGCTGCAGACCTGAACACAGGCAAAATCACAACCTCTTCGTAATTCATGCCAATATTTCGGATTACCTCAGGTGCCGATTTTTTCTCAATACGATACAGAATGGATATTTCCGATTGAATGGTGAGGCCTTCCCTGCTGGGCAAAGGAAGTCTGACCTCCATATTAACTGTCCTTACCGGCACCAGCAATATGGTAGATAAAAAGGGATTGTAGAACCGTATGCCTGGATCAAAAGCGGTATGTCCCAGTTTACCGAGCTTACGTTTCACACCGGTTTCACCCGGCCTTACAATGGTGCAGGCTGTCAGAGAAAGTCCTGCAAGGCATAAAATCATCAAATTTCTCATGGTTGGAATTGTTTATGAAATAACAACAAATAATTATGCCAATTGCCCGAGGTATGAATTTTAACCCTACACCTACTGAATTGGTCTTAAATTTGCAGTCAAATTCATACGTAACATTACCATGCCATACCCGGAAATGCTTGTAGCGCCTATGCGCGCTGAACTCACGAACAACGGATTCACTGAACTGCGCACTGCTGAAGAAGTGGAACAAGCCATGTCGAATACCGAAGGCACCGCCCTTGTGGTCGTAAATTCCGTTTGCGGCTGTGCCGCCGGAAGTGCCCGCCCCGGCATTTTAAAAAGCCTGCAAGGCAGTAAGAAACCCGCCAGGTTATTCACGGTATTTGCCGGACAAGATTTGGATGCCACCCAGAAAGCCCGCGAATACATGGTACCTTTCCCGCCTTCATCCCCAGCAGTAGCACTTTTCAAGGATGGTCAAATCGTGCACATGGTGGAGCGACACATGATCGAAGGCCGCACCGCAGACATGGTTGCCGACAATTTGTCAGGTGCCTACGAGGCATTTTGTTGATATTGTAAACTTTAATCGGTAGCTTTGTCATAACGACCGCCATGCGTGTGCGTATTGACAAATTTTTTATCCTGCCGGCGCTGTGGATTTTACCTGCTTTAGGACAAAACACATTACCCGGTAACGTCAGGCACAGAAACCTGCCCACCCCTTCTTTACTTGTTTTCCCTGATAATAACAAACCTGCTTTTGACCAATGGACTGCCATTGTTGGCAAAATGGGCAATTACAGCGCGTTATCCCAATGGAAAATTTATTCCACCCTCAAGGACGAACTGGGCCAAACTCACTACCGCGCCGAACACTACTTCAACGAAATCCCCTCCGAGTTGTCTACACTCATTCTGCACGAAAAAAAAGGACAACTGCTAAGTATAAACGGAGATCTGGTACCCGAATCGTTTTTCGAAGGAAAAGCACTGCTTACCCAGGAACAGGCAAGGGAGAAGGCGCTACAGTTTATGCCGGCAAACCTTTATTATTGGCAGGATAAAAACCAGAACAGCATACTGCAGCAGCTCACAGGCAACCCGGATACCACCTATTTCCCTACCGGCAAAAAGATATACTGCCCCAAGGAATTCCGGCTGGAAAACAGACACAGACTGGCCTATAAATTCAATATTTATGCCCTTGAACCTCTTGGAGGGAAAAGCATCTACGTAGATGCCGAAAACGGTGAAATCCTGGCGTCCCAGGATCTTATTCTGCACACCGAAGTGACTGGCACGGCTGTAACAGCATACAGCGGAACTAGAACTATGAAAACCGACAGCACGGCTCCAGGCAACTACCGATTAAGGGAAATTAACCGCGGCAAGGGGATTGAAACGTATAATATGCGAAAGGGCACGTCCTATGGTGCAGCTGTAGATTTTACAGATGCTGATAACTACTGGAACAACGTAAACGCCAATAAAGACGAAGCTGCAACAGATGCACACTGGGGTGCAGAAATGACATATGATTATTTCAATAACCAGCACAGCAGGAACAGCTTTGACGCAACCGGGGCAAAAATTGTAAGTTACGTTCATTACGGAAATAATTACAATAATGCATTTTGGAACGGCTCCTATATGACCTATGGAGATGGAAACGGAAGCTTATTCACTCCACTCACAGCCCTGGATGTTTGCGGCCATGAGATTGCGCATGCTGTTACTACCTATACTGCCAATCTGGTATACAGCTATGAAAGTGGCGCCCTTAACGAGAGCTTCAGTGATATTTTTGGCAATACCATTGAAATTTGGGCTCGCCCCACAAAGTGGAGCTGGCGCATAGGCGAGGATATGATGCCGAGCAAAAACGGCATCCGCAGTATGGCAAACCCAAACCTGTTCAATCATCCTAAATTTTATAAAGGAGTAAGCTGGTATAGTGGAGCCGGGGATAATGGCGGGGTACACTATAACAGCGGTGTACAGAACTACTGGTATTACCTTATTGCCAATGGCGGAACAGGCACCAATGAAAAAGGCTGGCCCTTCAACATCGATTCCCTGGGCATCATCAAAGCTGGTAAAATAGCCTACCGAAACCTGGCGGTATATTTGACCAAAAACTCGCAGTATTCCGATGCCAGAACCTTCAGTATTCTTTCAGCAGCAGACCTTTACGGACAATGCAGCAAAGAAGTAATTGCTGTGACAAATGCCTGGTGGGTGTGTGGTGTTGGAAACAAATACGACAGCGGCTATGTTAAAGCCAATTTTACAGGCGACACTCTTGCCTGCCGGACAGGGAAAACCATTAACTTCCTAAATCTCAGCGACAACTACAAATCCAGCCAGTGGTATTTTGGAAACGGGAATAGTTCAACCCTTACCAACCCAACCCATGCCTACAGCAGCTACGGGAAATTTAATGTAAAACTGGTGGTGACAAGCTGTTTCAAAAATAAAAAAGACAGCATCACTAAACTGCAGTATGTGAAAATAGACAGCACCTATGATATCTGCAATGCAGTATTGCTGCCAAAGACCGGAACTGACAGTGCTATACGCTGCAAGGGATTTGTATACGACGACGGAGGCGAAGACAACTACGGCCCGTTAAAAGTGGTTACTTTCAAACTAAAAATCCCCGGAGCCGATTCCATCCGATTCCGTTTTCGTGTGCTTGACTATGAAAATGGATACGACTCGGTCGTTTTATTTAAAAACAGCATCACCTGGCCCAATAAAATAGGGCGATATACCGGCACAACACTTCCATTCGGGGGTGCCTGGCAAACCATCAAAGCAGATGCATTATGGTTCAGGCAATATTCGGATCCACTGCTGGAAGGCAAGGGCTTCAAAGTGGAATTTGCGGGCATACGCAAACCATTGTCTGTTGATGCAGGAAAAGACACCCTGATATGTTACGGAGACAGCGTGGTATTTAACCCAACCGTTTCCGGTGGTTATGCTCCTGATTACCGCTACAGCTGGAAACACGGAGACACAAGGGCCAAAGCCGTGGTAAAACCTACCACCAAAACCAAATATTACCTGACCCTTACAGATATCTGCACCGGAAAAACAGCCAATGACTCCATTACCGTGGATGTTCGGCCGCCACTAAAGGCCTCACTGGGCAAGGATACCGTCATTTGCTATGGGAAAAGTGTAAAACTTACAGCCGGCGGCACAGGCGGCATTGCTGCAGCTTACCAATACGCCTGGAATCAGGGATTACCTAATGGTAGTAGCCATACTGTTACACCCACAGCTACTACCACCTACCGCGTCATTCTGACAGACGGCTGCACCGACAAACCCGATACTGCCTACCGAACTGTGCTGGTAAAACCTGCCCTGCAGGTAAGCATCACCGCCGGCATCACACCCGTGTGTGTCGGAAAAACGGTTTCACTATCCGCTAATGGATCCGGCGGGGATACAGCAGGCTATCTGTATAGCTGGAACAACGGCCTGGGAACAGGGAAAAATAAAATCATAACCCTGAATGATACACAGACGGTGATTTTGACCCTTTCGGATGCCTGCAGCGCACTGCCCGCAAAGGATACGGTAATGCTATACACCTATCCGGCCTTAAAACTGAGCTTGTCCAATGACACTGCGATTTGTCGTGGCAGCCAGGTTGCACTGACAGCCCTGATTAGCGGTGGCAAAGGTTCAGGCTATACCTACAGCTGGGCACACGGCAAATCCACGGGCAGTATTTCGGAAACACCCACCGCTTCGGGAATCTGGTACAAAGTGACAGGATCTGACAACTGCTCTCCTTCGGTGAAAGACAGTGTAAGAATAAACTGGCTTCCTACCTTGGATTTGAGTACATATCCGGATACTTCCCTCTGCGACGGTCAAACCCTGAGCGTAAAACTTACAGCCTCCGGCGGAAAAGCAACCGCACACTCAGTTTCATGGAATCCGGGCGGGCAAACCGGGCTGAATGTTACCCTGAATCCTATCGTTGCGGGCATTACAAAGTATACCGCCGTATTAAGCGATGGCTGCACACAGGTAAACGATACCACTTCGTTCAATGTAACACGGCTATTGCCCCTGGGCGGCAGCATCACTGCCACGCCCAATGCCGTTTGTCAGGGCGATTCCATTACCCTAAACCTCACACAAACCGGCGGAAAAACCAATGCATACAGCTGGTCAGTGGATGGAACGCCTGTAACATGGGAAAAAATGCGTACCAATCCGGGTTTTACCCGCTCCTATTCGTATACGCTGACCGATGGCTGTTCTGCACCTTTCAATACATCCGCCAATGTGGTGGTATACCCTAAACCCAACGCCGTACTCACCACCGACATCAATGATATCTGTGCAGGCGGCAGGGTGCAGTTTTCTTTCGTCAGTGCCGATGCAGTAAAAGCGTTTTGGATATTCGGGCCCAAGGATTCCGTAAATGCCTTACCCTCTGCCTACACCCGCACCTTTAAAAATGCGGGCAACTACTTTGCCAGACTACGGGTAACTACCTCGAACGGTTGTCAGAAACTGTTTGACATTACAGACAGCGTGCGCGTGACAGCATATCCAATGGCTTCATTCACGCCCAACCCTGCGCTGGCATCAATCGAACAGCCATTCATTCAGTTCAACGACAACAGCAAGGGTGGAAGTCAGTATTTATGGTTTTTCGGGGATGGCAGTACTTCCAGTACAAGTGGCAGCACTTCGCACACATACAGCGATACAGGACGCTACCGGGTTCAGCTTGTGGTGACTAAACCGCCCGGCTGTGCCGACACCACCGAAGCCTGGGTTAGAATTAAGGATGTATACTACCTGCATATCCCAAATACATTTACACCTGACGACAACAACCTGAATGATCTGTATGCTCCATATGCACGCGGCTGCGTTTTCTTCAACATGAAAATATACAACCGATGGGGGGCAAAGGTTTTCGAAACCAATCAGCCCGGAAAAGGATGGAACGGCAAAACCCCGGATGGGAAAGATGCCATGAGCGGCTTGTATCCTCTGATGATTGAAACCATTGATACAGAAGGTTTCAGACACGTAGAAAAAGGCTACCTCATACTGCAGCGGTAATGCATTCTGCCCTACTTACAGGAATGATGGAAGCCTGCAAACTGGCAGGCGAATTCCAGCGTACCCATTTCAGATCCGTAGCCGGTGACGCAGTATCGGATAAAGGCCTCAACCAGCTGGTGAGTTTTGTGGATGTAGAAAGTGAAAGAATTCTGGTAGATAAATTAAGAAGCATCCGACCCGAAGCAGGTTTCATCACCGAGGAAAACACTGCACCCGAAGCGACTGAAGGCAATAGCCTCTGGATTATTGATCCGCTGGACGGAACGACGAATTTCCTGCACGGGCTGCAGGTTTTTTCCATCAGCATTGCACTTATGGAAAACGGCATGGTAACAGCAGGTGTAGTATATGCCCCAATCATGCAAGAAATGTTCTGCGCTGAAAAAGGCAAAGGAGCCTGGCTGAATGATAAGCCCATCCGCGTGAGCGATGTTGACACCTTAAAATCATCCCTGATTGCCACCGGATTCCCGTATTATGAATTTCAGCAAACCACAGCCTACCTCGAACTGCTGGGCGAGTTGATGAAAACCACCCACGGGCTCAGGCGAATGGGATCCGCAGCTATAGACCTGGCTTACACGGCCTGTGGCCGGTTTGACGGCTTTTACGAGACCCGCCTGAACGCGTGGGATGTAGCAGCCGGTTCCTTGCTGGTAGAGGAAGCAGGTGGAAAAGTCAGTGATTTCCGCCAAAATTCCAACCATTTGTTTGGGAAGCAAATCGTGGCAGCAACACCGGGGGTTTACAGGGAATTACAGCCATTCACCCTGTCATATTTGGGATAGCGGTTTTTCATTGCTAATTTGCAATCCAATTGTTTTGGATAATTCCCATACTGAAAGGCATCGGACAAGGCTTCCTTATCAGCATTCTAAGCTTTGGACCATCTTTCTTTACCCTTATCAATTCCGGCATAAAAGGAGGCAAAGCGGAAGGCATGCGTGTAGCACTCGGCATTTTCCTCAGCGAGTTTATCATGGCCCTGATCTGCTTTTTCGGGCTTTCCCGTTTTTTCATCCTACCGGAATTTCAGCTTGGTTTCTCCTTTTTTGCCGCTGCCGCCATCTCCTACATTGGCATCAGGGGTTTTTATAAAAAATACCAGCAATTTTTGCGCAGCATAGAACAACCCGCTGCAAAAAGCAAATCATTTTTTAAAGGATTTATTTTAAATCTGATTAATCCATTTGTACTGCTGCTATGGGTAGGCCTGCTGGCAATCGTATCGGTATACTACGATAAAACAGACCCAAATTATGAAATATCGATTCTGATTAACCTGATTTCAATTTTATTTACCCTATTTTTACTGGATCTGGGCAAAGTATATTTAAGTGATTTTCTGGGCCGTAAATTGAGCAGGCGCGTTTATTATTACATCAATAAATATTTTGGATTGATTTTACTGATAATCGGAATCTATTTTTTCTATCATTTCTTCACTTTGTTAGTTCCCTATCTCAAACATGGCCATTGATATCAACATACTGCTGAATGTAGTGCTGGGAATGATCATGTTTGGCCTGGGACTATCGCTGACCAAAGAAGATTTCAAACACCTTTTTGACCAGCCGAGGGCTCTGAGTATAGGACTTGCATCCCAAATGCTGTTGTTGCCGTTTTTCGCCTGGCTTATTGCCAAACAAAGCGGACTGGGTGCTGAAATGCAGGTAGGAATCATGATTTTATCTGTTTGTCCCGGGGGGATAACCAGCAATCTGGTAAGCTATTACGTTAAAGGAAATGTGGCGCTGGCCATAAGCCTTACGGTTTGCAACGCACTGCTCTCGCTGTTTACCATACCGTTTCTGGTTAACCTGTTTTTACAGCATTTCATGCACTCCGGCAGAATGATCGAACTGCCATTCTGGAAAACCATGTTCGATATCTTTGTAGTTACCGTAATGCCTGCACTGCTGGGCATGCTGGCCCGACACCAGTATGGCAACAGCGCACTCAAAATAGAAAAAAACCTGAACGTAATTTTACCCGTTCTGCTGCTGATTGTATTCGCATTCAAGTTTGTGGCAGGCAGCGATAAAGGCGGAACCGCTATGCGAACTTCAGATTTGCTGGACCTTTCCGGCTGGATGATTGCACTCAACATTGGCAGTATGCTTACCGGCTACATCGCAGGTGTGCTGGGTAAGTTATCCTTCAAAAACCGCATTACCATTGCCGTGGAAGTAGGCTTGCACAATACCGCCCTTGCCCTGCTGATTGCAGGAGATAAGCTGGGCATTCCGGCCATGGAAAAACCGGCTTTGGTGTATGCGCTGTATTCTTTTGTAATTACCTTTCTGGTGGCATGGGCGCTGATGAAACTCGACCCTGCCTTCAAAAAAGAACCCAAAGCGTAATTTTGCAGACGATTCTCGATTCTGTTTTTATGATAAAAAGACAACTATTTTTACCTTCATTTATCTTCATGGCATCCTGGCTGCTGCAGGGTTGTGGCGGCATTAAACCCCAGGCCCCTGCTACTGCCAATCAAACCATCGCGCCAAAAGAGCTGCCACCGGTTATTTCGAACATTCACATTCCCATCAAGGTGGAAATGAAGCCCTTTTTCAAAATGGCAGACGATGCATTTGACAAAGAATTCAAAGGCAGTGATAAACCTTGCTCCGGTCTTCGTTACGACTATAAAGTAAAACGCGAACCCCTGCAGATTTCCGGTTCAGGTAAAACCGTAAATCTAAATCTGGATATGGCTTACGGATTTAAAGGGGAATATTGCGCAGCCTGTCTTTTTGAAACCTGTGTCAATCCTCCCGTCCCCTTTTCATGCGGCTGGAATGAAAAACTGAGAAGGGTAAATGTGAAGCTTTCATCGGATATTGAAATACTTCCCAACTACCAGGTAAAATCTGCTTCGCGGTTTACCGATATCAAAACAATAGATCCCTGCGAAGTAACGTTTGCCAACATTAACATCAACAGCATTCTGCAGAGCAGGCTAAAACCAAGACTGGGTGAATTTGCAGGCATGATTGATGCCGAGGTGGCTAAACAAAACCTGAAGCCCTATGTAAAACCCATCTGGGATGCGCTGCAGGAAGACATTAAAATTGACATGGTGGGTTACCTTCGTTTTCAGCCCAGGGAAATCAGCCTGGGCGAAATAAATATGAATGGCTCACAGCTGAGTTTCTCGGTGGGACTGAAAGCGGCTCCCTTTATTTCCATACAGCCGGCATCAGCAACGCCTTCTGAGATACCCAATTTATCAGCCTATAAAAAAAGCTCCGGCTTCGAAGTATACACCGACCTGTACATGAACTACGATACCCTTTCGGCACAGGTGTACAGCACCATCAAAGACCAGGTGTTTGAAATGGGCAGTAAAAAAATAAAGGTGACCTACATAAAGCTTTTCCCTGCCAGGGAAAAGCTGGGCGTGGAAGTAGGTTTTTCCGGCAGCAACAAAGGCGTATTTTACTTGCTGAGTGTGCCGGAATTCAACGCAAAAACATCGCAGCTGCGCTTAAAAAACGTGGAATATGACATTGCCACCAAAAACATCCTCATTAAGTCTGCGAAATGGCTACTGGATGAAACTATCCGTAAAAAAATGGAAGAACAAATGGTGTTTGATGTTTCAGACCTGGTGAAACTGACCCGCGAATCCATCAATGCCTCCCTAAACCAGAAAATGGATTACGGGGTACGACTTCAGGGCAGCCTGCAGGAACTCGACATCAAGGATTACAGCATTCGACCGGATGCATTGCTCGTGCGCTCACTTACCAAAGGCAACCTGCAGGTTTTTGTGAATCAATGAGCGTGTCCACCAAATTGAACGTGTGAACAAGCCGGAAGCGGGCCCGCACTTGGTCCTGCTACCTTTGTGCTGATGAAATATGCGTGGCTGTTACTGGCAGGTCTGCTCATGACCGCCTGTGTTACCAAGAAAAAGTACCAGGAACTGGAAAAATCCAAGAGTGAACTGGAACAAAAACTCAATAAAAAAATTGGAGATTGTGAAACACAGAGTGCGGAATACCTGGGTAAAATCAGTGAGCTGGACGGCAATATAGCCGCGCTGGATAAACGCATCGGAAATCTCTACGATTCGTTGGGTAATTGCCGTGTAAAACTGGCAGAAAACCAGGAATACATTCGTGGTTTGGGCGACAGACTAGACGAACAGAAAAAACGCCTTGCTTCGGAATTGGATACCAAAAACAAAATTCTGCAAACCAAAGAGCTGGAACTGAACAATGCCCTTGCCAAAGCCGAGGAAGAGCGCATTAAGCTCGAAAACCTGCGCAAAGAACTGGAGAAGACCGTAGCCCGTGTGCGCATGCTGGAAAGCGAACTGAACCGCAAAGACAGCGCCGTGAAAGCCCTGAAAGAAGAGATTGCAAAGGCACTTGCCGGTTTTGATGAACTCGATATTAAAGTTGAATACCGCAATGGAAAGGTATATGTGAGCATGGCAGAGAAACTACTTTTCAAAAGCGGCAGCACCAGCGTTGATCCCAAAGGTCAGGAAGCACTGCTAAAACTGGCCGGCGCACTGAACAAAAAACCGGATGTGACCGTGAACGTGGAAGGGCATACCGACAACAAACCCATGAACAGCGAGAAAATCAAAGACAACTGGGATTTGAGCGTATTGCGTGCCACCAGCATTGTGCGCATACTCAGCGAAGACGGGAAAATGAATCCGGCCCGCATCACTGCCAGCGGTCGGGGAGAAACCAACCCTATTTCCGACAACGGCAGCCCCGAAGGCAGGGCAAAAAACCGCCGCACCGAAATTATCCTCACACCCAAGCTGGATAAAATTTTCGAGATTCTTAACAACAACTGATTTGCTTTGAGCATCCTGATTGCAGCCATTGAAAACCACAAAGATTCCGCAATCGATGACCTGTGCGAAAAATACCTGCAACGCCTGAACGGACCCTGGAAAACTACTTTAATGCGGCTTCCTGCGGCCAGGGTTAAGGAACCCGAAAAGCAAAAACAGATTGAAACCGAAACGCTGCAGAAAATCATTAAACCCGAAGATGTGGTACTGCTGTGTGATGAAAACGGCAAAACCCTTACGAGCACTGCATTTTCAACCCTGATCCAGTCCAAGCTGGACACCCTGCGAGGACGACTCATCATTGGAATTGGCGGTTCGTATGGCTTTACACCGGAGTTTATGAAAATGCACACCTGCATTCGTTTATCCGACATGACCCTGCCCCACCACCTCGCGCGACTGCTGCTTTGCGAGCAATTGTACCGCGCCATGAGCATTCAAAAAGGGAGTGCTTATCACCATGCCTGAGATTTTGCGTATTTTCGCGGTAAAATGAATATTGAACAGGAATTATCGCTGCAGATTGATCAGGCCATCACCGAATTGTACGGAGAAAATCCGGTAGCGGTAAAACTGGAGAAAACCAATAAAGATTTTGAAGGCCAGTACACTTTTGTGGTGTTTCCGTTGCTGCGTATTAGCAAAAAGAATCCACAGGACACCGCCGCCGAAATCGGGGAAAAACTGCTAAAAAATGGCAACCCCGTGGTGGCATATAACGTCATTAAAGGCTTTCTGAACCTGAGCATAAGTGACCGGGTATGGTATGATTTGCTTCAGCAAAACTGGTATAACACCACTTTTGGCCTGAAAAACAAAACAGAAGGCCGCGTGATGGTAGAATATTCTTCGCCCAACACCAATAAACCGCTGCATCTTGGGCATATCCGCAACAACTTGCTGGGATACAGCATTGCAGAAATCATGCGCGCCGGCGGACATGAGGTTATCAAAGCCAATCTTATAAATGACCGCGGTATACACATTTGTAAAAGCATGCTGGCGTGGCAGCTTTTCGGCAATGGAGAAACCCCGGAAAGCAGCGGCATGAAAGGCGATCACCTGGTAGGCAAATACTACGTAGCATTTGACAAGGCATACAAAGCCGAAATTGATTCGCTGGTTGCCGGCGGCTTGGACAAGGAGGAAGCCGAAAAATCAGCTCCCATTCTGCTGCAAACCCAGGAAATGCTGAGGCAATGGGAAGCCGGAAACCCTGAGATCATCAAGCTCTGGGAAACCATGAACGGCTGGGTTTACAAAGGTTTTGACCACACCTACAAGCGACTGGGCGTGGATTTTGACAAATACTACTACGAAAGCAATACCTACACGCTGGGTAAAGATATTGTTGCCGAAGGCCTCGAAAAAGGCGTCTTCTACCGCAAGGAAGACGGCTCAGTCTGGATTGATTTAACCGCAGAAGGACTCGACCATAAGTTGGTGCTGCGCAAAGACGGTACTTCTGTTTACATTACCCAGGATATTGGCACTGCCGATGAAAAATTCAGGGAATTCGGTGCCGAAAAGAGCATTTATGTGGTTGGCAACGAACAGGACTACCACTTCAAAGTGCTCTTTCTCATCATGCAAAAACTCGGTCGTAGCTACGCTCCAGGCATGTATCACCTTAGCTATGGCATGGTTGATTTGCCCAGCGGCAAAATGAAAAGCCGAGAAGGCACGGTGGTGGATGCCGATGACCTGCTGAAAGAAATGCATGAAACGGCAAAAGCCAAAACGCTGGAACTCGGCAAAACCGAAGGCATGGAAGTTTCCGAACTTAATAACCTTTATGAAAAACTCGGGTTGGCTGCACTCAAATTCTTCATTCTGAAAGTGGACCCCAAAAAACGTATGCTCTTCAATCCACAGGAAAGTATCGATTTTCAGGGTGATACAGGTCCGTTTGTACTCTATACCTACGCCCGCATCCAAAGCATGCTGAAACAGGCAGGAACCGACTGGCAAACCCATGTTTCCGAAATTGAATGGCAACCCTCAGAAAAGGAAACCCTGGAGTGCCTGTATGGCTTCCCTGAAGCGGTTCACAACGCCTGCCGCGACTTCAACCCCGCCATCATTGCACATTACAGCCTGGAACTGGCGAAAGCCTTTAACCGGTTGTACAATGAATTATCCTTCCTTAAAGAAACCGATACAAACAAGCGCGCAGCCCGACTGCAAATCGCATCGTTTACTGCCAATACACTTGAAAATGCCTGCAGGCTGCTTGGCATTTCCATGGTGGAAAGGATGTAATTGCTACTTCTCCTCGTTTAGCTTGAAAATCAGCCCCGCTTCCAGCGAAAGCTGAGGCATGAATAGGGTCTGTGTTCCTGTGGCAGAAGGCAACAGCGGAACACGCAGACGGCCCTGCAGGAATGCATTGGTCTTTTTGAACATGATATAATCCGCCTTGTAACCCGCATTCAGCCACAGATTAGCCGGAAAACCCCGCAGGTCATCGTCCTTCACCGCTATTTGCGACTCTCCGTTGCTGTGTGAAAAGCCCACGGTTTCCACCATCACGCGGTCGCGAATGAGCGCACCTGCCGAAAGGCCATACATCCACCACAGGTCAAACTCACGGAGATTGCGGCTGTATCCTTCGGCACTTTTGGTTTTGAGCCAGGAGAACTCAAGATAGTGATACCTAAAATCCTGGTTGACCTGCAAATTCCCGGAACCTGTAAGGTTGGGCACTACCCCTATTTTAGGATGTATAACAGATCCAATCTTAATATCTGTATTAATTCGTCTGAACCCCACCGTTGTGTAACCCAAACCCAGCGAAACGGCCTCCAGTGCATTCTTTTTGCGCGTGTAGGCCACACCAAAGTTTAGATTTTGTCCAGGACGATCGGCCTTATTGAGGGAATCGCGAAACACGGAGCCGGCTGCATAATACCTTTCAGGGGTTTTGAAACCTGTCATGAGCCTAAAACCCAAATTGGGCGCCACATACACATGCAGGGTCTGCTCGTCTTTGCTGCGCTGTGCACAGACATTGCCCGTCAAAGAAAGCAGCAAACTGCATCCAAAAACAATTTTTTTTAATCCCATTGTAATCGGTTCAATTTATAATAAAATCGCCATACACCAAACGCTGCAGCGACAAATAATCCAAGTGTAAAACCGGTCCAGATGCCAAACACCTTGCCATCCAGAATTATTCCGAGCACATAGGAAGCAGGCAAAGAAATCACCCAGTAGGAAACTACTGAAATCAGGGATGACCATTTCACATCGGTGATACCACGAAGCAGGTTCATGGCGCCTGCCTGAATCCCATCGGCAAGCTGAAACAAGGCTGCCAAAAAGAAGAGCGGTAAAATCACAGGCATTACTTCGGCCTCCACGCCATACCAGCCAGCAATCTGCTTATTGAATAAAACAAAAATACATGCATTTACCAGCTGAAAAACAACCACAATAAAAAACGTGGCGTGGGCTACTTTTCGTATGGCATCTTTGTTTTTTTCACCATAGGCATTCCCCACCAGAATGCTACCGGCCACAGCCAGTCCGCTTACCACCATATACGCTACGGAAGCCACATTGAGTGCAACTGCATGTGCTGCCACCTGTGCGGTTCCAAGCCATCCTACCATTAAACCTGATATACTGAAACATGCCCATTCTGCAAAGGTTTGAAGCCCTACCGGAAGTCCAAGTTTCCAAAGTGCCGAAAGCTGTGTTTTGATTTCATACCAGGCGGGCATCATTACCGGGCGATAAGCCGCAAGAAAACCGGAATAACGGATATACCAGATGCCGGACAGCGCCATACCAATTCGGGCTATCAGGGTGGCCCAGGCCGCCCCCAGCATGCCCATGGCAGGTAATCCCATATTGCCGTATATAAGGCCATAGTTCAATAACACGTTGAGGGCAAGTCCTCCAAACGTAATGGACATGGCTACCTTGGTGTGACCCAAGCCGTCGGTATACTGACGAGATGCGGTGGACAAAAGCATGGGCAGCGCCGAATAATTGATAATGCGGAGAAAATCGGGGGTGAGTCGGTTGATACTTTCCGCCTGACCCAGCCACTCAAAGTTGCGGATAATCAATTCAAGCAGAATAAACTGACATAAAAACAAAAGCATGGCTGCAACCTGCCCTGCAAGATAGGTGGCGAAAGTTTCCTTGCGCAATCCCTCACCATACTGAATACTTACGCGGGAGCTGATGGCAAACATGACACCGAAAGTGACACTGGAAACCATGAAGAAAATACTATTAGCCTGATTGGCTGCTGCCAGTACATCCTTCCCCAATCTACCCACCATCAGGGTATCTGCCACCCCCATAAGTACAATGCCCAGCTGCCCCATAATGATGGGAATGGCCAGGGTAAAGGTTTGGATTACGGTGGGGCGGTGGGGAGAAAGAAAGCGTTTCAAGAACCACAAAAATACGGGCTTAAGGTCCAAAAGCCGGTTTTCATTGTGGAATTATGTTGTTTTTATTGTTTTTATGTAGATTTTTATGTATTTTTGTTTTGTGGCGGATTCGTTTTCTCAGATATACATTCAGCTTGTTTTTGTGGTTCGGCATCGGGAAAAACTCATACAAAATGCATGGGAAGAGGAGCTTTTTAAATACATCACCGGAATTATCACGGCTAAAGGGCAGAAGCTGATGGCCATAAACGGCGTTGAAGATCACATCCATATTCTCATTGGGATGAAGCCTTCCTGCCGTTTGTCTGATTTAGTTAAGGAGGTCAAGTTCTCTTCGGGAGGCTTCATCAACGATAAAAAATTCTGTAAAAAACCGTTTCGCTGGCAGGAGGGGTATGGCGCATTTTCATACAGCCAGTCAGCCGTTAAAAATGTAATTAACTATATAAACAACCAAAAGGAACATCACCGAAAAACCACATTTGAAGAGGAATACCGTGAATTTTTAAGAAAATTTGATATTGAATTTCAGGAAAGATATTTCAACGAAGGCTTGGACTCTTGAGGTGCGACCCCTCCGGGGTCGGGTTTTGGGGGCGCCTGTGACGGATAATGACATGGCATCCCTCCGGGATACCATAACCAAAACCTAAAGTATAATGCCAGCCGGAGCTCCCAGGAAAGAGCCAGACCCTTGCCATCAATGTAAAACCCGAAGGGTTCGCACAAACCACCAAAAACGCAAGCAGTCAACGAAGGACTAATCCCGCGGATAATAAGAGCCTGCAACGCCCGAACCCGGAGGGTTCACATGCCCATAACCGAAACCTAAAAAGGCAACTCGAACCCGGAGGGTTCGCACAAACCACCAATAATGCAAGCAGTCAACGAAGGACTAATCCCGCGGATAATAAGAGCCTGCAACGCCCGAACCCGGAGGGTTCACATGCCCATAACGAAGTGCAGGGAGATGCCACGAACCCGGAGGGTTCGCATATCAGCCCGGTTTTCACGACCTTTGCACCGTGCAGCCCGAAGTTCTTTACGAAGACAACCACCTCATAGCGGTGAACAAACCCGCCGGACTTGCCGTGCAGGGCGATGTTACCGGTGATGTACACCTGCTGGATGTGGTATCGGATTACCTTGCCGCCAAATACAACAAACCCGGCAAAGCCTTCGTGGGTCTCATTCACCGCCTGGACCGACCCGTAAGTGGTGTAGTCCTGCTGGCACGCACCTCCAAAGCCCTGGCACGCATGAACGAACAATTCCGAGCTAAAACCACCCAAAAAACATACCGTGCCCTTGTAAGCACCCTGCCACCCGAAAATTCTGCCACCCTCATTCATTATCTAGGCAAAGACAGCAAAACCCACCGGGCCCTCACCTACCTGAAACCCAAAGCCGGCGCCAAAGAAGCCATCCTGCATTACGAACTGCTGAAACACGCTCCCAACGGCTACCTACTTAACATCCACCTCGAAACCGGCCGTTTCCACCAGATCCGCGCACAGCTGGCCAAAACCGGCTTGCCCATTCTGGGCGACGTAAAATACGGAGCCGGCACACCCCTGCCCGACAGAAGCATTGCCCTGCATGCCTTTTCACTGGAGTTCATCCATCCTGTCACCTCGGAAAAAATATTGATTACAGCTCCGTATCCAAAACAGCCTTGGTGGAAAGGCTGCTAAAATCCGAGCTCCCTGCCCGGATCCCAGAAAAATCGCTCAAAATCCACCACACAATCGTTTTCAACCGTCACACCTTCTGCCTCCAGCAGCTTTTGCATGGCATCATCGCTGCCAAAATGGGCTTTGCCTGTCAGCATTCCCAATCTGTTCACCACCCTGTGCGCCGGAACCGGCTCCTGCAAACCGTGGCTGTTATTCATGGCCCAGCCCACCATTCGGCTGCTGCGGCCTGTGCCCAGATAACGGGCTATCGCTCCATAGGATGTCACCCTGCCCTTTGGAATCAGCCGCACAACCGCATACACATCCTCAAAAAAATCATTTTTGTCACCTTTCTCAGCCTTCATGGTGTTTTGGAACAAAATTTGCAAATTATTTGTTCAATTGCAAACCCAATGTCAATGCTAAGAACCTTAACCCTTTTTTCCCTGCTTGCAGGCAGCACCGCGCTGATGGCACAGATAACGCCTTACAAGCGCACTGAACCTGTTAAAATCAACAACATAGGGGTTTACCCAAAACTCACCAATGCTAAAAACTGGGACGGAAGGGAACCCGGAACCTACAATTTGCGTTTTAAGATACGTGGCCTGAAACCCGGCGATACTGCTTACATAGCAGATTACTACCTCGACAACAAATACCTGCGCGATACCGCAGCGGTAGATAAAAAAGGCCTGCTTACCTTCACCGGAAACAAAAAACTCCAGCGAGGCATGTATTTGTTTGTGCTGCCCAAAAAGGCCGATTTCTTTGAGTTTATCGTAGATGACGACCAGGATTTTACCATCAGCACCGATACACAGTATTGGAAACGCGAATACTACGGCACCATGACAGTAGATGGTTCAGAGCAGAACACAGCCTTTGCAGCCTACCAAAATGGAAGGGTGAGCCTTGGGATGGAAATTGGAAAACTGGAGGAAAGCATTAAAAATGAAACCAACGAGAAGACCAAAAAAGACCTGCAAACCAAACAGAAAGCCCTTTTTGAGAAAAAAGAAAGCTACGATAAAGATTTTATTGCTGCACACCCTGACCACCTGCTGTCGCGCTTTCTCTATGCCATGATGGACGTGGATGTACCCGAAGAACTTCCTACCAAACCCGATGGGAGTAAAGACAGCGCTTTCCCCTACCGCTTTTACAAAGCCCATTACTGGGACCACGTAGATTTTGGAGAAGATGGTCTGGTGCGCATGCCCGTAAATTTCATCAAACAAAAACTGAATTTTTATTTCGATAAACTGGTGAGCCCCGATCCCGATAGCTGTATCAAGGAATGCAATATGATTCTGGATAAGGTTAAAAACACCATCGACCTGGAACACTTTGTCATCTACCACCTTACCTACAAGTTTGAGACCAGCAAAATCATGGGACAGGATGCGGTTTTTGTGAACCTTGCCGTAAACAATTACTGCAATGGCAGGGCCTGGTGGACCGACAGCGCTACTATTGATAAAATGTGTGAAGCCGCTATTCGAAAGTCTTCAACCCTTGTAGGAAGAATAGCGCCTCCGCTGGAGTTGCTGACCCCTGACAGCACCTGGGTGAATACCGCTGCAGTAAAAGCTCCCTATACCCTGATGATTTTCTGGGATCCCACCTGCGGACACTGCAAAGAAGTAATGCCTAAGCTGGCCAAAGTATATGAAAAGAACAAAAACAAAGGCTGGAAAGTGATAGCCCTGGCCAGCAGCGATAAAAAAGCCGAATGGATTCAGTATCTGGCTGAACATCCTGAAGTGAAAGAATTTATTCACCTGCGCCGTGGCATAGTGCGCTCCGAAGAAATGGCCCACAACATGCAATCGTATTACATTGTAGCAAATCCAACTATTTTCGTACTGGATAAAGATAAGAAAATACTGGCAAACCGCATTGATAGCGAAAAGATTGAAGATTTTATCGGCCACTTTGAGAAGGAAGAGGCTGAAGAAGCAGCAAACAAAAAGTAATTTACCTGTAATGCTTTTTCATATACTTCTTGGCATCGCGGTACATGGTGCCGGTAAAGTACGTGAGGCCATATGACCAGTATGGACCGGTAAAATTGGTGGTTTCCAAACCGGAAACACGGATTCCCACACCGGCATAAAAGCCAAAGTAGCGCAGAAACCTCACCGTACCGCCAATCCCGGCCTCCAGCGGCACAATCCAGCCGATATTGGCTTTTTTGATATCAGCGCCGCTTTTGCGGTATTCCCAGCCTGTGCCAATGCCTGCCTGAAAAGAAGTAACCACCTCAAAACGCCAGCTTTGGTGCACGTAATATTCCAGGGTGGAGCTGGTGTATCCAAAACCCTGATTGAGGGTATCCTGATCCAGGGTTTGCAACAGCCGACTGTTATAGTAGCCCGTCCATACAGCCACCTTCCCAAAATCAAGTCCGTAGCGCAGCCCGTTCACATCCACAGGCACACCGCCCATAACGGATTTACGGCTGTCAAAACCCAGCCTGAGCCCCGGCGTTCGCATCAGGTAGGTGCGCACCGTATCTACAGGATTCCAGCGAACGCGGGTAGTATCCTGTGCCTGCACAGTTAATGCAGCAAGGCTAAAAACGATTGCGGCAATGCGCATGGGGCGAAGTTAGAGAAGGCCTTCGTAAATACCATTTTTCAATATTTCCCCGATTGTTGATAAACGCACCTGCGACATCCACACAAAAAATTCCCCTATTTTCGCATTACCCATGTCGTTCCCTTATCAGATAAAAACCCTCGAAGCATACCAAAACGCCTACCAACAAAGCCTGGAAGACCCTGAAGCCTTCTGGGCCGGTATTGCGTCGAATTTTACCTGGCACAAGCCCTGGCATTCCGTGGTGCACTCCGATTTTCACACCGCAACCCACAGCTGGTTTGAAGGCGGTAAACTCAACATTACCGAAAACTGCCTGGACCGCTACGCCGCCTCACAACCCGATACCACCGCCATTCTCTGGGAACCAAATAATCCCGAAGAAGCCGGCAGAACCCTGACCTACCGGCAATTGCTGGATGAGGTGATGCTGTTTGCCAACGTGCTAAAACACCGCGGCATTGGCAAGGGCGACCGGGTTTGCATCTACATGGGAATGGTGCCCGAACTGGCCATAGCCGTGCTGGCCTGCGCCCGCATCGGGGCCATACACTCCGTTATTTTTGGCGGATTCAGCGCCAGCAGCATTGCCGACCGCGTGCAGGATGCCGGCGCCAAAGCCATCATCACCTGCGACGGCGCCTTCCGCGGAGCCAAAACCATTCCGCTGAAAAACGTGGTAGATGAAGCACTGCAGCATTGTCCCACCGCACAAACCGTGTGGGTACTGCGCCGCACCCATGAACCTGTGAGCATGCTCAATGGCCGCGATTACGAATGGCAGGCCGAAACCGAAGCTATGCGAACAAGCGGCAACACCCACTGCTCCGCCGAAAGCATGGATTCCGAAGATCCGCTGTTTATTCTCTATACATCAGGCTCAACCGGAAAACCCAAGGGCGTGGTGCACACTACCGCAGGCTACATGGTTTGGGCCCACTACACGTTTGTAAACGTGTTTCAGTACCAGCCGGGACAAATCCATTTCTGCACCGCCGATATCGGCTGGATTACCGGCCACAGCTACATCCTGTATGGCCCGCTGAGCGCTGGCGCCACCACGCTCATGTTTGAAGGCATCCCCACCTGGCCCGATGCAGGGCGGTTCTGGGATATTGTACAAAAATACCGCACCGATATCCTCTACACCGCTCCCACGGCCATACGCAGCCTGATGACCTTTGGTACAGAACCGCTGCAAAACAAGGACCTCTCTTCGCTGAAAGTGCTGGGCACCGTGGGCGAGCCCATCAATGCCGAGGCATGGCACTGGTATGACCGCGAAGTGGGCAAAGGCAAAGCCCCCATAGCCGATACTTGGTGGCAAACCGAAACCGGTGGCATTATGATCAGCAATTTGGCGGGGGTAACACCTGCAAAACCCACCTTTGCCACCCTGCCACTGCCGGGGGTATTTCCGGTGCTGGTGGATGAAAACGGCAAAGAAATCAGCGGAAACGGCGTTTCAGGCAATTTGTGCATCCAAAAACCCTGGCCGGGCATCATCCGCAGCACCTGGGGCGACCACGAGCGCTGCCGCCAAACCTACTTCTCCACCTATCCGGGATTGTATTTTACCGGCGATGGCTGCCTGCGCGATGAAGACGGGCATTACCGCATTACCGGCCGCGTAGATGACGTGCTCAACGTTTCGGGGCACCGCATTGGCACCGCCGAGGTGGAAAACGCCATCAACATGCACGCCGGCGTGGTAGAGAGCGCCGTGGTGGGCTTTCCGCACGACATCAAAGGGCAGGGAATTTATGCCTACGTCATTTGCGGCACAAAGCCTGACGATGAAACCCAACTGCGACAGGATATCCTGCAAACGGTTTCGCAGGTGATTGGCCCCATTGCCAAACCCGATGCCATACAATTTGTGAGCGGACTCCCCAAAACCCGCAGCGGCAAGATCATGCGGCGCATTTTACGCAAAATCGCCGAAGGCGAAACCCAAAACCTGGGCGACACCACCACCCTGCTGGATCCGGGTGTGGTGGAGGAGATTGTGAGGGGGAAAGCATGTTAAACTACATCCTGGCAAAAGCCAGCAGAAAAGCATACTCCCCCAGGTCAGCGGCCTTCACTGCCTTCAGGTATGCTGCTCGCGCCGCCCCATCAGCCGTGAGATTGGACGTACCCCAGCTAAAAACAGGTTGTTTATAAATCTTCTCAATAATGATATCTGCCATTAATCGGCTGTGTCTGCCATTACCATTGGGAAAACAATGAATTTCCACCAGGCGGTGTTTGAAACGAATGGCCATTTCATCTGGAGAATAGGTGTTGTTTTCGTGCCAAAATTTCGCATCATCCAACAAGTATTTCAACTCCGTGGATATTTGCCATAGCTGGGTTCCAATATTTTTATTGGTTTTACGGAATTCCCCTGCCCATGACCATACATCACCATACATTTTTTTATGAAGCAGACGGATAAAATCCTCCTTAAATACAGACTCCGCTTTAAAAGAACGGCTCATTGTCCATTGAATGGCATTCTCTATATTTTGTTGCTCAAATTCATCCAATTCGCCGCGCGTAGCAATGTCAGGAATGAGCAGGCTTTCCTTTTCGTCTTCGTCCAAAGGTGTTTGCCCTGCTATGTATCGAAAATCTAATCCCATAGCATACCTGGCATTTCATTTTTGATCATCTCCGTCCTCTCCTTTATCGACCTGGCAATCCTCTTTTTAGAATTTGCCTGATCCTCAAGACTCATGGTATGGGCTGTGCGCATAACAATCTCAGTTGCCAGCTTCAATGCCTGCTTTTCAATTAAATCATTTAAAGTACCATCCTTCGGCAAGAAGCCGTAAACAAACTCCATATCCATGGCATGGGCCACTTCCTTTAATGCCTTAATACTTACTGTACCCTCCTGCTCCCTCTTTTCCATATTTTGTACATTCTGCTTGGAAACACCCAGCTTATTGCCCAATTGCTGCAACGACATGCCCAGCGCCAGCCGAATTGCTTTAACCCAACCTGTGGGAGGAAAAGACACCTTTCTGATAGCGGAAAGCACCTTCATCCTATCGTTTAACTGTTGGATACGCAGATTTTGATTGCTTTTCATATACACCTAAAGATTGACTTTATAGATACAAAAGTAAATCTTTATATTGACTTTTACAATATTTTTGTCAATTTATATGTTGACTATGATAGTTCTGATTTCACTTCCCGATACCTCACGACATTCAGTTCTGGTTTGCTGATGGTTGAAGTTGCCATAAAAAAACCTACGCTCCCGCCCGCTCCAGCCCCTTCCGCATATCCTCCAGCCAATGCTCGCGCAGCGACACGGGCTTCAACACCTGCACGCGGCTTCCATAGCTTCGGATAAACATATTTAGTTCTTCAGAAAGGTGCACGGTGATGCGCATATGCAAGCCCTTCTGCGGATGGTTTTCAATAATTTCCTGGGTGGCATGCAATCCCGTAGAAAGCACATAGGCTGCACTTTCCGGCGCAAACAACAATTCTACCGCAACAGGCGCGGTGTTGTTCACCACCGTAATGCCCATGGCATAGGCAAAATACGCTTCCGCATCAAACGTTTCATGGTAGGTTTCGGCCGTAAGGCCTGCTTCCGTAAAGCGATCCAGTCCATAATTGCGCACTTCGTTTCGATGCTCGGCAAAGGCCACCAGGTACCAGCGGTTGTTAAATTCCTTGAGCAAATACGGACGAATGCGATAAGGCTGACTTTCCTCGCCACTAAAAGGTTTGTAGCGCACGGTCATGATCCTTTTTTGCAAAATCCCTTCCACCGCAGTTTCAAAAATGCCTTTCTCAGGCCACTCTGCCGGTACTTCCATTTGTATCACCTGCCGGTTAAGCCACTGCCCGGTGGCACTGCCCACACGGATAATGCGCTCAAGCTGTTCAATGGGCCTGTGAATTTCCGCCAGATAGGGAACCCCGCTAAACTGGTTCAAAATATCCGCTGCATACCTCAATTTTTCAATATCATCGCGGCTGATGGGCACACCGGTGATGGAATAGTCAGGTGTTTGGTAATAATATCCCTTCCGCGTCTTGTCGTAGGCAATGGGCGCCATGTAGCCCAAATCCTCGTTGTTGCGCATGTTGTTGATATCCTCGTCCAGCGTGCGGCTGCTGATGCTGTAGCCAAGACGGTTTTCAATGGCATCCATCAGGTCTTCCTTGCTCGGAAAAGAACGTCTTTTCAGCATTTCATCAATGATGCGGTAACGGCCAAGGGCATCTTTGTTTACAGGCATACGAACGAAGATAGAATATTAGAATTACAAAAAGGATACGTTACCTAAATTTAATTACAGGAATTAAGCGCCCTGACAATACGTGCATCATCCTGTATTTTTCTTTCATTCGCTATTCTTTGCAAATCGTTCAGCTTAGCTGTATCGCAATCGCAACGGGCAATCAGCCTGACCAGTATCCAGGCGGCATAATCATCAGAAAACATATATAAAATACGAATGCGCTTTAATTTAATGATGGATAAATCATCTACTTTGTTGCCCATCAACAGGTCATAAACATTATCGCGGGTGATACTCTTTTTTTTATATTTATGCTGAATCATTTTACCCAGCACATCGCCTTTAGAACTGAATGCAAGGGATTTGGCAGCCTGTCTGGTAACAATCCACTCATCGGCCTTTTCTATGCCCCATTCCTTTAAGCGATCCCACATTTCTTCCTCTATTTTTTCAGCAACAAATTCTTCCCAGTTAAATTTTTCTTCTTTCAAAACGGCACTTTCCTCAATGGATTTTAACGTGGAGTTGTGTTCACCAATAAGTTGTTTTTCCGTTGAACTCAGGTAGTGCAATTCATCTGCGGCCCCTTTCATACCGGCAGCCGATTCGCTGAGTGCCTTTGATTCTGCAGCTGCCGCTTTGGCTTCTGAACGCACGGCTGCAGTTTCCTTAACGCAGGTTCTTAGGGCACTGCTAAGAAAGAACATCAAAATGATTCCGGCATGGGCTTTTAACATGCCTCAAAAGAACGAAAAATATATCAATAATGCATCCTGTATTGCACCACAAATTGGGTATTTTATCAATCATCCCGCAGCGGAATAATGGGCACGTTAGGTATTGTTGTCGGTCTCTGCTGCCTCGGATCTACCGGCAAAGGCTGCGGTTTTGGTTTTATTTTTTTATGCTTTTTATTGTCCTTATGGCTGAATACGACCACGCCATGGTGCCAGGTAGCCAGCCAGATGCTGCTGTCGGGTGCCACCACAATGCGATTAATACCATCAAACTCGCCATCCAGTGGCACGGAATAAACCTCCCAGTCATTATCATTGTTCACAATCAAATGGGCGCCAAACTGGCTGCCGGCAAGCAACCGGCCATCGGGTAGCACGCCCAACTCGTGGGCCGTAAACTGCCATGAACCGTTGAAATTGTAATACGCAGTCTGCGGAATATTATCTGCCTTTACCCAACCTGAATCTTTGCGATACATCAGGTTCAGTCCGGTGAAAGCAGCTGCCCATAGCCTTCCTTTCCCGTCTTCGGCCGTGCGGTATAGGGCGGCATCGCACACATGGGAACTTCTCGTTAAACCAACCCCGAGATATTTGGAAAACCGATAACGGTAGGTATTGCGGCCGGTACTCACATCCACAGAATCATCACTATGGGGCGAAAGACCCATCACGCCAGCATCCTCGCGCAACAGCGATTTAAATGAGCCGTTGCGGTATATCACCAGCCCCTGAGTTCCGCCAAGCAACAAACCATTGTCAGGCACCTTGCACACTTCCATGGCCTGCAGGCTGCTTTGGGGAATATCGACGTATTCCCAGGTGTTGCTGTTCAGGTGATAAATAACCAGTTTGCCAACAATGCCCCCAATGGCCAGGGTTTGATCGTCAATAAAAGCAAGGTCGTGAAACCACCCGTAAACAAGGGAATCCGGCAATATGGGTTTTACCACATGCCAGCCCTTGCTGTCATAATAATTCAGCCCAAAATTGGAGGTAGCCACCCAGGCGCGGCCTTTGGCATCAAATTCTATATCGGTAATAAAGTTGTGCTGAACGCTTTTGTTTTCGGCATTGTAGAATGTCCAGCCATACTCATGCAGGGGCTGTGCCTTGGCTGAAACGGTGGCAACAAATACAATCAGAAAAAACCATTTACGCATGCCCATTTATACCCTTATAGCGGCAAAGGTAAATGCCGCAGCAGACTTACAACAAATTGATGATTTCTTGTTTTAGTAAAGGCAAATCCCGCAAAATAATTGACCAAATTATTTCATCTGAAACTGTATCGTATCCATGAATGATGCGATTTCTTGTATCAACAATTTTTCTGGAAGCGGAGATATTTACATCAGGTGAAACGGAAAGAATTCTTTGTGTCGCCTCTCCAATAATTTCTAAATTTCTTTCAACCGCCCTTTTGGTTTTTATATCTTTAGTAAATTCTTCAAAAATCTTTTTCTCTGGCAAAAATGATTCTATTTCCTCGATAGCCAGCAGAATATCAGACAACCAGACGTTAATTTCCCTTTCCATACAAAAGAACTTTGGTATTGTCTATTTCTTTTTTCAGATATGGATTTTTCAGGGATTTCATTTCCATTAAATCAATAGTTCTTCCAAACAGATTTTCAAACTGTTTTTTCAACTCAAAATAGCAATCTGTATATAGAAAAGGATCTTGCTCAGATATTTCAACCAATAAATCAATATCACTGTCCGGTTTCATTTCGTTACGAACCAATGATCCAAATGCAAACAGCGATTTTACCTTATATGTCTTGCAAATATTTTCTAATGAATTTTGATATGTACGCAAAAATGAATCCACTTACACAAATATAATAAATTTGCCATGCCTTGCCAAATCCGAAAACATCACCGAACTCAGAACATAAAAAAGACCGCCTCAGCGGTCTTTTTCGTTTCATCACAGATGAATTTTATTTCTTTGGCTCAATCAGTTTGAAGAACTGATCCAGCTGCGGCAGAATCACAATGCGGGTACGGCGGTTGCGGGCGCGGCCTTCTTCAGAATTGTTGTCAGTAACGGGCTTGTGTTCGGCACGACCGGCAGCAATCAGTCTGGAAGGATCCAGTCCGTATTTGGTTTGCAGCAAACGAACTACAGCCGTAGCTCGCAGTACGCTCAAATCCCAGTTGTCTTCGAGAATCTTGCCGTTCATAGGCACATTGTCGGTGTGGCCTTCTACCATGAAGGTAATGTCTTTCTGGGCTTTCAGCACGGTAGCTACTTTCTCGAGCACTTTCAGGGCTCCGCCTTCTACTTCAAAGCTGTTTTGTTTGAAAAGCAGTTTGTCTGAAATGTCAACAAACACAGCGCTTCCTTCTACCTTGATTTCAACATCCTTGTCGTTGATGTCTTTCAGGGCACCTTTCAGGCTGAGCACCAGTTGCATATTCAGCGAATCCTTGCGGGCCATGGCCGACTGAAGATCCTTGATATAGGAATCTTTAGAGCTGATGTTCGAGAGAGACTGCTTGATGCTCTCAGCCTGGGCCTTGCTGATGATAGACAAATCTTCCAGCTGCCCCATCAGGTTGTTGGCATTGGCACGGAGGCTTACCACTTCGGCTTCCAGGCGCTTGATTTCATTGCGCTGTGCCTGTTTATCGCTAAGGCAAACATCGAGCTGGTTGGTAATGCGGTTCAGTGAATCGTTGAGCAGTGTGCTTTTGGCTACCTCGGCATTGTATTTCTTTTTGGAAACACAGCCGGCTGATACAATCGCAATCAGCGTGAATGCAATAAGGATTTTCTTCATAAACAGTAAGTATTGATTGGGTTTACGTAAATTTCTTTGCAATATTACCACTACTAACAAAAATCACACCAAAAAGATTGTACACAGGGTGTGGAAGTCGATGAAACTTTATGCTCAGACCATGAAAATCAGGACAGTTCAGAGGGACAGACGTATTCCGTCAACTGAAAATTACCCGACTTTTTAATGGCCGAAAAACCGCCTGCCACATCCACCAGGTTATCATACCCACGGGCTTTGAGAATGGAAGCAAACACCATAGATCTGTAACCGCCTGCACAATGCACATACCAGGTTTTATCCTTGCTCACCTTTAGCATGCTTTCATTGATATAATCCAGCGGTGCAGTCACAGCGCCCAGTATATGTTCTGACTGATACTCGCCGGGTTTACGCACATCCAAAATGGCGGTTTCAGGATTGTTTTTTTGAATTCCGGCGAGTTCCTCTGCCGATATGCTTTTGATGCTGTCCGTTTCTTTTCCGGCTGCAATCCAGTTATTCATGCCACCTTCGAGATATCCTACAGCAAAGTCATAACCCACGCGGGCCAGACGGGTCACCACTTCCGTCTCACGGCCGGGTTCAGCCACAATAAGAATTTCCTGTTTCAGATCCGGGATAAGCGTACCCACCCAAACTGCAAAACTGCCGTCAATACCAATGTTGATGGCATTGGGAATAAAGGATTTGGCAAACACCTGAGGCGCACGGGTATCAAGAATCAAAGCACCGGTTTCGTTGGCCGCAGCCTCAAAAGCTTCGGGAGAAAGAGCCCGGGTACCGCGCTGTATTACCTTTTCAATATTGTCATATCCCTCAATATTCATCATCACATTCTTAGGAAAATAAGAAGGCGGTGGCATCAAACCATCCAGCACCTCTTTGATGAATTCTTCACGAGTCATGTCGGCACGCAGGGCGTAGTTGTTTTTCTTTTGGTTGCCCAATGTATCGTAGGTTTCCTTACTCATGTTTTTGCCACAGGCAGAACCCGCGCCATGGGCAGGATATACGGTAATATCATCGGCCAGCGGCATGATTTTATTGCGCAACGAATCGAAGAGATAAGAGGCCAGTTTGTCCTGGGTTAAATCATCAGACGCTTTCTGGGCCAGATCGGGGCGGCCTACATCACCTATAAACAGGGTATCTCCGGTGAAAATAGACACATCTTTTCCGTTTTCGTCTTTCAATAAATAACAGGAACTTTCCAGGGTATGTCCGGGTGTGTGCAGCAGCGTAAAGGTGATATTCCCAACCTTAAACTCCTGGCCGTCGGTGGCTTTAAGAGCATCAAAGCCCAGCTGCATATCAGTGGGACCGTACACAATTTGTGCGCCTGTGGCTTTGGCCAGGTCTATGTGTCCGGACACAAAGTCCGCATGAAAATGTGTTTCAAAAACATATTTGATTTTCACCCCGCTTTTTTCGGCACGTTCCACATAGGGCTGAATTTCACGCAGCGGATCAATCACCACAGCTTCGCCGGCTGATTCAATGAAGTAGGCTCCCTGAGCCAGG
Organism: Flavobacteriales bacterium; assembly: GCA_947463125.1. Taxonomy (GTDB): domain Bacteria; phylum Bacteroidota; class Bacteroidia; order NS11-12g; family UBA955; genus RGEC01. The sequence goes on from CANHQZ010000011.1 coordinate 50,704, forward strand.
CATCCGGTATAGATTTGTTCAATATTCATGGAATAATCCAGTAAAACACAAAGTTCGTGATGTTTTTTGGAATTGTGTATCATAAATATCATCTACCTGTGTAATTTTTTAATAATAGGTTTTTTACTAAATTGCCTAAACCTTATTAAAATATTTTTCTGCGGTTAATAAACACTGTTTAATAAAGAAAATTTAACCCACATTAAATATGCTAATTATTTATCGATAACAAGGCATAAAGAATTTCGTATATGCAAATACGAAAACTACAGGCCGTAATTATCAGTGATGTCCACCTCGGCACTTATGGTTGTCATGCCACAGAACTGGTGCAGTATTTAAAATCAATTCAACCGGAAATACTGGTTTTAAATGGCGATATTATAGACGGATGGGCCTTTAGCAAACGTTATTTTCCTGCCACCCACATGCAGGTAATTAAAGAAATTACCTCATTTGTGAGCAAAGGAACCAAGGTATATTATATCACCGGAAACCATGATGAAATGCTGAGAAGATATTCCGGATTTAACATGGGTAATTTTTATCTGGATGATAAACTTGTTTTGGATATTGACGGTAAAAAAGCATGGATATTTCACGGGGATGTTTTTGATGCCAGCACCAATGGTGCGGCAAAATGGCTAGCAAAACTTGGGGGAAAAGGCTATGACATACTCATTCTGCTTAATCGGTTTATTAATTTTATTTTACAGACTATCGGCCGCGATAAAATGAGCTTTAGTAAGAAAGTAAAAGCTTCTGTAAAACGGGCAGTAACGTGGATTGGCGATTTTGAAACCTGCGCTGCCGAACTGGGGATAGAGAAGGGGTATGATTACGTTATCTGCGGACATATTCATCAGCCCCAGGACAGAACCATTCAATCTGAAAATGGCAACATACGCTACCTCAACAGCGGAGACTGGATTGAAAATCTGACTGCACTGGAATACGAAAACGGAGACTGGAATATATATCAATATGCCGAAGCTAAAACCGCCCATGCAACCGTGTTTGAATTCACCAAAAAACACCCCTTCCCCGATGTGGTAAATAACCCTGTGGAACTGGTCATTCAATCGCTTACAAAATGAGAATTTTCTACGCTGTTCAAGCTACCGGAAACGGACACATATCCAGGGCCATGGAGATATTGCCTTATTTACAGCAATACGGCGAAGTAGATATTTTCCTCAGCGGAACCAATGCCCAGCTGGGTCAAGGATTGCCGGTGCTATACCGAAGTAAGGGCCTCAGCCTGGATTACAATAAAAAAGGCGGCCTGGATTATTGGAAAATAGCCAAAAAACTCAAGCCCCTGATGCTGGTAAAAGACGCAATGAAACTGCCCCTTCACCGCTACGATTTAATTTTAAACGACTTTGAATGCGTAACATCTCTTGCCTGTAAGCTTAAAAGAATGCCTTCCGTACATTTCGGACATCAGGCCAGTTTTAAAAGCCAATTGGTACCCCGACCCATCCAAAAAGATCTGCTGGGAGAATGGGTGCTCAAAAACTATTGTAGCGGAAGTATTAATCTGGGCCTGCATTTCAAGGCTTATGATGATAACATCAATACCCCAATCATTAAATCGGCTGTTGTTAATGCAAAACCCACCGACCGAGGTCATGTGACCGTTTATTTGCCACAATACCAAGGCAGTGAAATTGCCACTTACCTCAAATCCCTTACCTACATTCATTTTCAGGTATTTACCCGTGAAACCAGAACCATCAAACAACTAGATAACATTACCTTCTTCCCCATAGACAATGAAATGTTTACCCAAAGTTTGATTGATTGCCATGGAATCATCACCGGCGGCGGTTTTGAAACTCCGGCCGAGGCGCTATATCTGGGCAAACGGGTAATGGTAATGCCCATCCACGGGCAATATGAGCAATGGTGCAATGCCGCTGCACTGCAGGAATGGAATGTGCCGGTTCTCGATAATCTTACTACCCGGACAGGCGTATGCATTCACCGCTGGTACTTTAACGACGCTCCGGTTGAAAAACCCATATTTAATGAAAATGCACAGATTATCAGGTGGATGATGGATAAGGCAAGGATTAGTGCTGCTCCGGCTCTTGCTTCAAAAGAAGAACCGGGATTATTAAGCTATCCGGGGTAAGTTGGAAGAGATTGTATTTCTTCAAGCAACATAAAGTTTTTTTTGCGCAATAAATACAACCATCTTGTATCCTTATTTTCGCAGAGCTATGTCCATATTCCGGCGCTTGATCACTTTGACATTACTTTCATGGTTAATATGTATAAATATAAACTTTCTTGGTGCAAACGATACCTCAACCATCCGGCTTATCATAATTAAAGCGCAGTCTGTTGTTTCCGAAGATGAAAGAACCCAATTATGGATTAAAGCATCAGAAATTTATGCTGAATCAGACCTGGTTAAGGCTGCGATTTATGCCAAAAAAGCCCTCAAAAGCGCTGAATTATCCAGCAGCAATCGGATTAAAGAAAGTGCCTATAGCAATGCTATTACCATATTGGCAGCTGCGGGTAATTACGAACAAGCGGTTCATTACATGACCCTATCCATGGAGCTTTCCCGTAAATCAGGAGATAAGGAGGCCATTGCAAAATCCACCTTCAACCTGGGCTCCGGCTGGCTGATCCTGGGCAACTATGCAAAAGCCGAAAAGCTATTTGAAGATGCCTACCATATGGCCTGCCAGGTAAGCAGATCTTCTTTGTTTTTGGACACAGCGACACATCTTCTATACCTCAACAATATGGGAATGATTGCCAGTGAAACGAAGAATTTCAATAAAGCCAAGGACTATTATCTGGAAGGCCTGAATCAAACCCAAGGGAAACCCTTTCTTATCGCTGAATACGCCAAATTTCTCGTGAACTACGGAGACCTTCAGTTAAAAACCAAATTGCCTGAAGCAGCAAGGGTATCATTCAGAAAGGCACTGCATATTTACCGGCAGGAAAATGACATTCCCATGCAAAGTCTGGCCTTTTATTCATTGGCAAAATCATACGAAAATGAAGTAGCAAAAGATAGTGCCATTTATTTTTTCAAAATGGCATATTCGATGGCCATCACTTCGGGTGCAAGATCGCTGCAAAGCGACGCTGCCCTGGCCCTGACTAACCTATACCAATCACTAAAAATGAGTGACTCTGCGCTCGCCTATCTTCAAATTCATGAAGATTACACCCGTCAATCCAATGGTGAAAGGACCAAGGACTCCCTATTGAACAAGGAAATTGCCTGGATATTTCGGCAAAAAGATGAGGAATTCAAAGCCACAAAAAACCAGTTGCTTTGGACAATAACCGCCCTTGTGATTCTGGCTGCGGGAATTTGGATCGTTTTACGGAAAAGAAAATCGCAATTCAAAAAAGTAGCACTAACAAGTTATCAGGCAAGCCTGGAAAAAGAAAAACTATTGCTTGAAAAGGAGCTGCTGGAGGCAGAACTGGAGAAAAAGGAAAAACAACTCACAACAGAGGCTTTGTATAAAATTCAAAAAAACGCCATGATTGAGGAGGTGGTAGATAACCTTTTGAAATTGCGCCTGGAATCAGGGCAAAAGACCAAAACCGCATTAAACACGGTCATTCGCGATCTTCAAAAATCCCTGGAAGATAAAGTATGGACAGATTTTGAAATGCGTTTTCAGCAAGTACACAGCCAATTTTACGAAGCCCTGGACAAACAATTCCCGGATCTATCCACCAACGAAAGACGGCTGTGTGCATTTTTAAAGCTGGGCCTGAACACCAAAGAAATAGCAACCATAACTGGACAAACTCCAAACAGCATCACTGTAGCGCGCACTAGGTTAAGAAAAAAGCTGAACCTTGACAACACGGAACTTGCACTGACCCGGTTTATAGAAAGCCTGGACTAAACTGCAAATTTATTTCTATTATCTTTCTGATTTTCTATTTTTTAC
>CANHQZ010000012.1 GCA_947463125.1 Flavobacteriales bacterium
CATCGCCAATGTTCATGCTTTGCACAGCACCGGTAAGGCTGGCATCTGAACCAATAAGTGAATTTTCCAGAATGGCGGTTTGTATTTGTGCGTTCTGGCCAATGATACTGTTTTTAACCACCGACCTCAATATCACTGCATGCTCGCCAATACTCACATCGGGGCCAATAATGCTGTTTTCAATTTTGGCCGAAGGCGAAATATACACAGGCGGGATGATGATATTGGATTTTAGCAGTTCTTTCGGCACATCCGGCAAACCCTCACGTCGCAAGAGATTTCGGTTTGTTTGCAAAATAATCTCCTTCTTCCCGCAGTCAAACCAGTTTTCTACGGCAAATGTGCGCAATGCCACCCCTTTTTCCATCATGCATTGCAGCGCATCGGTCAGGTGAAATTCGTTCTGGGTGCGGATATCGTGGGTGATATTATACTCAAGGCATTCCTTCAGGATACCTGTTTCTCTTATAAAATACAGACCTACCAGGGCAAGGTTGCTTTTGGGTATGGCCGGCTTTTCCACCAGGCGGCGAATACTGCCTTCCTCATTGAGTTCGGCTACGCCAAATTGCCTGGGATCTTCGACCTTTTTTACACCTAAACTGCTGACCGGCTGCGCCAATACAGATTTCAGGTCTGTCTCAAAAATGGTATCTCCGAGCACAATCAGCACCGGCTCATCATCCTGCACTTCATTGCGGGCAAGCCATATAGCATGACCGGTTCCTTTTCCCAGGGTCTGAATAATAAAAGTGGAATTAACAGCCGTGTAATGTTCAGAAATATAATGCTCGATTTTATCGCCAAGATGCCCAATAATGAAGATGAAGTCGGTGATTCCGGCTTCAATAAGGGTATCCATGATATGACCCAGAATAGGCTTTCCGGCCACCGGAATCAAACTCTTGGGTTGTGTTGTGGTATGGGGTTTCAGCCTGCTTCCGATGCCGGCTACCGGGATGATGGCTTTCATATTGCGATGCACAAAGTTACAACTCGGCGTGATTTTCCGCTATTTCCCATTGCACACACAATACCCTTTGTGTATTTTCCTGCACAGGTGCGGCTGCAGCACGCCTTATTCCGGGAACCCCCAAAACCCCGTCTGAATGGGCCAGTATGGGATAAGAGTCTTTTTCGGAGGCAGGAATATGTGCATCGGTCAGCAAATCGCTGATTTTTTTGGAACCTTGCATGCCAAAAGGCTGAATCCGCTCTCCTTTTCTTCGGTGACGCAAACTCAGCGGATATAAAATCGCATCGGCATCAAAGTACCACACCTTTTCCGACGGAATCAGAGCATCACTCCCTTTGCAAAGATGAATGGTTAACAAAAACTTACCTGCATGCATGCAAACCGGCAGTTCAGCCTCTGATGCGATGTCTGTTTCTTCTATTTCGTGCCTGGATAACTTTCCAACCCAGATACCTGCATTTCTCACCTCGGCCATCCAGCCGTGAAAATAAAAACGGCTCCCGGTAGATGCTCTCAGCAGCTTATCTGCCTCAGTGGAATTCATTCCCAGGTTTTTCAGGTACATATGAAGTGATAACTTATCCTCGTTATCAAACATCCTGCCGTCACCAACAGTAGGAAAACCGGACGCCCATACCCGATTACGGCTGTTTTCAGCCTGCCGCAAATTGCTGAGTGAGCGGCTCAGGTCTGCAAATTCCTCTTCCGCATCGGGAAATTCGGATTGAATAAGCGGTAAAATCCAGTGCCTTACTTTGTTGCGCAGGTAATCGGTTTTTCTGTTACTGCTGTCTTCCCGCCAGTCAAGCCTTTCAGAAACAAGCCAACGGCGGATTTCTGCGGCATCGGCAAACATCATGGGCCTGAAAATATTGTCGCGCCACAAAGGAATACCCTGCCAGGCTGCAGGACTGTTGCGCAGCAGATAAATAAAAAGATGTTCCAGGTTATCTGTGCGCTGGTGCGCCGTGCAAACTGTGGTCATTTCGGCATTTACCAGCTGCTGGAAGTGGTGGTATCGCAAACGCCTTGCGGCCATTTGCACAGATTCCGCATTCAGCTGCGCTTCAATCAGGGTTTCGGGATGTGCCGCATGCATCGGTACCCCCCAATCCTTGCAGAGTTTTCGCACAAAGTGCTCGTCACCATCACTCTCATCTCCGCGCAATCCATAATTCAGGTGAGCCACCTCAAACCGATATCCTGAACGGAAAAACAAATGCCCCATTGCCACGGAATCGGCTCCGCCACTCACCGCCAGCAGTGTTTTTCCCTCAATTATTTCAGGAGCATTCTCATGGATAAAGCTTTCAAACCGATTTAGCACGTTATTTGCAAAGTAATTCCAAAAATTCGGATGAACAAGTCCCGTTTGCTGTTGTTTTTCATGATTATGCTCAATCTTCAAGGATTGCGTGCACAGGAAATCATGCTGAAAGCCGACCGCATGAAGGGAGAAAAACGCCGTGGCGAAAACTACCAGATTCTGCGCGGCAATGTAATGTTTGAACAAAGCGGGAGCGTAGTTACCTGCGATGAAGCTGAATACAATACGGTTAAAGAAGAACTTGAGGGCTTCGGAAATGTGCGCATTACCAGTTCTGAAGGGGCTGTAGTTACGGGAAACAGGCTGTTCTTCGACAACAAAAACAAAACTGCCCGGGTAGATGGGAACGTAACCTTGCGCGACAAAAACATGGTACTCACCACTCCCTGGATCATTTACCATACCGATACCCGAATCGGTTATTACGGAGCCGGAGGAAAAATTGTTGACGATGAACTGACCCTCACCAGCCGCACAGGAAGTTACAATCCTTCCTTATCCATGCTGTATTTTCGATATAATGTGGTTCTCACACACCCGGATTACGTGGTAAAAACCGACACACTGCAATACAGCAATAAAACCGGAAATACTTGGTTCTACAGCTTTACCGAGATACAAAGCGATGAAAACACCATCCTTTGCAACTACGGAAATTACAATACCAAAACCGGGCAAAGCTATTTCACAAGAAATGCAGCCCTGATCAACAAAGAAAACACCATTCGTGCCGATACGCTAAGCTATAACCGAAATTCGGGCATTGGCCACGCTTACGGCCGATTATGGGTGAAAGATACCGCCCAGAACATCAGTATTTTCGGTAACCGCGGCTATTATGACAAAAACCGCAAATACACCCGCGTAATGGGAAATACACTTGCCAGAAAACAGGAAAAAAACGGTGATAGCTTGATGCTGAAAGCGGATACCTTCGTGTATGTTGCAGATACAACAAACCAAAAACGCCACCTGCATGCCTTTCACCGCACCTCGCTCTGGCGCACCGATTTCAGCGGTACAGCAGACAGCCTGACTTATAAGGTAGATGACAGTGTTTTTAACCTGTACGGCAAACCTGTGCTTTGGAACGAAAACACCCGCCTGAATGCGGATACCATGCGTATTTTCATAGCCAACAGCCGCATACGTCTTATGCACATGCGGCAAAAGTCCTTTATAGCCATGCGTGAAGATACGGCTCATTTCAGCCAGATTTCAGGCAGCGATATGGATAATTATTTCACCCCTGAAAACAAACTCAAAACCATACGGGTAAAGGGTGATGGCAAAAGTGTTTACTATATCAAAGAGAAAGATTCAGCTGTCACTTCGGCCAATGCTGTACAATACAATAATATGCAAATCGATCTTGACAGCAACCGCGTTTCGGGGATTCGATTTTATGGCAACCCATCGGGCACACTGTATCCTATGTCTGATTTTCCTCAGGAACAAAAGATTCTACCCGGATTTGTATGGGATGAAATGAACAGGCCCCGTGCTTCTGCATTCAAATCTCCTTTTCCGATTCCGCCATTGCCCGCCAGGTATACCGTCAGCAGTGCACCGCAAAAACCCACAGGACGTAAAAAGACAAAAGGCTGATTCTGTCGGATTTTGCCGAAATTTCAACCGAAAATTATAACCAAAACTGTGTTTCAAACGTTCCTTTGCAGTACCTAATGCGAATTGCTGTCCTCATTCTCAGTTTTTTAACCGTTTTTTCCGGCAAAGCCCAATATTTTACCGTTAGCGGATTCGTGGCCGACAGTAGCCGAGCGCCAATACCCGATGTCAGCATTTTCATTACCAATGGCTCCATGGTAGGCAATACCGATGGTTCGGGATTTTACAAATTTGACCTGAGAGCCGGCGAATATGAACTCGTTTTCAGCCACCCCAACTATCAGCGTATGAGCCTTAAGGTAGTGCTGGATAAAAAAGATGACACCCTGAATGTAATTTTACCCGAACTCGCAAAATCGGTTGGCGAAATCCAGATAACCCGAAAATGGACCGATCCCGGACCTGAAATGATGCGAAAAGCCATTGAAAAAAAGGATTACTGGGCAACACGCATTCCAGCATCCAGCGCAGAAGTATACATCAGGGCTTTTGAGGAGTATAATCCGCCAAAAAAGAAAGAAAATGTATGGCATGAGCCTGACACTGCTGCTGAAAAGAAAAAGAAGAAAAAGAACAAAGAGGACGAATCCAGCATCAACATGGCCGAAGTACTACTGGAAAGGGATTTTCAGCCTCCGGGAAAAATAAAAGAAATACGTACCGGTGTAAAAAAAATCGGCGATGTGTCAGGTCTGTTTTATCTCAGCACCACCGAAGGTGATTTTAACTATTACCAAAATCTGATACGTATCCGCGGAATCGGCGATATGCCGGTAATGTCACCGCTTTCAGGAACTGCCCTGCTGGCCTATAAATTTCAGTTTCTGGGCAGCTACAAAAACGAAGCGGGGCAGCGTGTTTTAAAAATAAAAATGTCGCCAAGATCCATTTCCAATGCCGTTTTTTCAGGCGAGATTCACCTGGTCGACACCCTTTTTTACATATACCGCACCGAGTTGAATTATCCCTCCAATCAGCTGAATGAATACGACAAACTTACCATCCGCCAGGAGTTCAACCTAAGCAAAGACACCTGGATTACCTTGGAAAAACAGCGTTTTGATTACCATGCCATTGCCGGCAAGGGAAAATTCAGTGGATATACTTTGGTGAAATACAATAAGTATGAACTCAACAAAACCTTCCCAAAAAACCATTTCGGACTGGAAATAAGTTCAGCTACAGACAGTGCCTACGATCGCGACAGCGCCTTCTGGAGCCAGAAACGTATGACGCCCCTAAACAACACCGAAATTCGATTCATTACACGCACCGACAGTATTAAAAGGGTACAAAACAGCAAAACCTATCTCGACAGCATAGAAAAAGATAAAAACAAGGTTACCCTGGCCAAACTTTTTTTAAAAGGACAGGAATACCAGAACCGTGAAAAGGGCTACTACATGGATTTTCAACCCCTCATATTTATTGTTCAGCCCTGGTTCCCCGGTGGAACGCGTGTTACCTTGTGGAACACATTTGAAAGACGGTTTAAAAATAAACGCGATATCAGGCTGATTGAAAATCTATCCTACGGCATCAACAACAAAGACATCCGCGGCACGGTAATTTTCAACACCACTTTTGACCCCTTTCACCGGGGAGTATTTTCTGCCACGGCAGGCCGTGATTTCAATTTTATCAATCCCAATGCAGCATTTCTCGATTTGGCGCGCCGCGGTAACTTTTACCAGAACAGCCATGCTGATGCGTATGTGCGAAGAGAGTTAATCAATGGCTTATATCTAAGGGTACAGGCAGAATTTTCTGAAAGACGCGACATCAGCAATTTTACCTTCGACGGATTTGCAGACAGCATTTTTGAAGACAACGTACCCACCCCATTTGCGACCAATCGTGCCTTTTTTGGCAACTTAACCCTCAGCTATACCCCATTCCAGAAATACATCAGAGAGCCACGACAAAAGGTCATTCTGGGAAGCCGCTGGCCCACGTTCAGTATCAACCTTAACCATGCAATACCGGGTGTACTGGGCTCCAACATTGATTACAGTTACCTGGAATACCGCATGGAACAGGAGTTCCCGCTGGGGTTGCTTGGCCGCAGCGAATACCGTATAGTCAGCGGCAGTTTTATGCGGCAAAAAAACCTGAGTCCTGTCGATTATCGCTACCAGCGCCGTGGTGACCCTACCGTGTTCACGCCGCCCATGTATGCCTTTCAAACCCTCGATTCAACTTTCGTAACCTATAAACGCTTTATTGAAGCGCATTACAGACATCATTTCAATGGTTCGCTTATCAATAAGATTCCCTTCATGCGCCTGCTGAAACTGCGAGAATCTGCCGGAGCCAATATTCTTTATGCACCCGAAAGACGAAACATGTTGTTTTATGAGGTTTACGCAGGCGTAGACAAACTGATACGCATTTGGCGCGACCGCTTCAAACTGGGCATATACTACGCAGTCGGATACAGCAATATTTATGAAAAGCCCATTGTGGGCTTCAAACTCAACTTCGAGTTTTTCGACAGGCGAAACAACTCATGGTAGGCCGCCCATCGTGCATTTATCTTCAAAAATAACACGGTAAATAGCCTGTGCTAATTAAGGAGCACAAAACATATTTATCCTGAGAGAATATTGCATTCCGTATTCTTTATTTTATTTTATTTCACCAATAAGATTATTTGCCTAAATTTGTAGATTTTTTCTACCAAAAATATTTAACAACATGACCGGACGTAGTTTTGCCATCCTTTTACCCGAAGCCGAAACGGTATACATGCTATTAGGCAGAAAACAGCCATGCTCCTTTGCCATGAAAACCTTTGTGCAACAGGATAAGCCATTAATGAAATAACATCACCCCAATATATAGCCAAACCAAATTTTAGACTCATGGTAACCAAACAATTCTTCAAAAACACCCTTCTCGTTCTTTATTGCTTTTATTTTGTGAACGCAGGGGCCCAGACAAACTGGACTTCGCGCAGCACAGCAGGCTTTAACTACCGATGGCAAAGCGTAACACACGATGGAGCCAAGTTTTTAGCTGTGGGACGACCTACTGCTGGTTTTTCAACATTGGTCATGACTTCCACCGATGGCTTCACATGGACAAGTAGTACTACTAATCTACCAACGGTAAATATGAATGATGTCATTTTTGCGAACGGCAACTTTATCGCAGCCTGTAGCTTTGTGCAGGGATCAGGAGCAGACCAAGGCATACGTATTGCAACCTCAACAAACGGCACCAGCTGGACGGTAAGAAGTACACCCAATACAGACTGGCAGAGCCTGGCATTTGGCAACAACCGCGTTGTGGCGGTGGGTAGCGTTGAAAACTGGCCATCCACGGTTAAAGCCATGACATCCGATGATGGCGGGCTTACATGGACAGGCAGGCCATCTTTGCCATTGTCAAACATTTGGACAGGAGTGGCTTTTGGTGCAGGCAAATTTGTGGCTGTTTCAACCGAAGGCAATGGCAGCCCCAATATTGTTTATTCAAATGATGGTATCACCTGGACCGGTGCCAATGTGCCCCCGGGTAATCCTACCTTCTGGAGTGTAGCTTTCGGTAACAACCGGTTTGTTGCCGTATCTCAATCAGGTGTGGCCGCTACCTCAACAGACGGTATAAACTGGACTGCCGCAAATACCCCTGGTGGCAACAAATGGCGGGACGTGATTTTTGGAGCAGGCAAATATGTGGCGGTATCTGACAGCGGATCTGTAAACCGCGCAATGGTTTCTGAAGATGGCATTAACTGGTTTGCAGAAAACTCAGCATCAAACAATATGTGGACAGGTCTTGCCTTTGAAAACAACATGTTTGTGGCGGTTAGTAGTACAGGTAGTGGAAACCGTGTTATGACAAGGGACGGATCCATAGCTCCGCTTCCTGTTAGCTTGCTATCATTCTCTGGTCGTGCGGCGGACAAAGAAGTTCATCTGAACTGGGTTACCGCTTCAGAACAAAACAGCAGTCACTTTGAAGTGGAACGCAGCGCCAACGGCAAAGATTATACTGCCATAGGTCATGTAAAGGCCGGCGGCAACAGCTTCAGCATCCTCAATTATCAGTTTAAAGACGTAAATCCCATAAACGGTTCATCCTATTACAGGCTTAAACAAGTTGATGTGGATGGCAAATTTACCTACAGCCACAAAGTGTTCATTACCATGCGGGGGGGGTCTGAGGCCATCATTGGACCAAATCCTTCCGAAGCCGCCGTCACATTGCATTTACCCGGCGACTGGACAGGTGTGTATGAGTATAAGATCCACGATATGAAGGGACAATTGATTGAATGTTCCGGCGGACTCCATGCAGGCAGCAACCATATTTCATTGAACAAACTGGTAAACGGCAAATACCTTCTGACCTTATGGGAAAATGGCGAACTGAGACAACAAAAATGGTTGCTGAAGCAATAAGAACCTACTTTGGTATGTTCTCATAATCCCGAATCACCCCGGGTGAATTTTATACCGGATTATTTGTCATCAGAACGTCGTTATTGAATTGATAATCACCCGTCACATTTGTTTTTGTCGATTTTTTATACTAAATTCGTTTTTAAACAAATCCATAAACCGTGAAACACCTGGGATTTTTCATCGGTCTTTTTTCCCTAACTGCATTATTTATTGCAAGTTGCAGGAAGGACATTGCCACACGAAGCGGACACCCACTGCAAGGCAGTGAATGGCTTGTTCCGGGAAAAAATGCTCCGAAATGGCAAACCAAGAACATTGATGGAATCGGTCCGGCGCAGGTGCTGGAAATTGCCGATCCTGCCATAACGCCCGAACTGATCAATTCTTCCGTTGTTTTGGTTTATGCCAATCTTGGTGGCTACCCGGCCTCCATACGGCAGCCGGGCAAAATTGAACTGACGCGCCTGCTGGTTTCCTACATGCGCGGTAACAATCCCCGCACCGATGTTTGGAGTGGCATGCCCGTTCCGGGCAAGATGCTCATTTTACTCACCAATCCGGACAATGAGTATGACCCATACGGCAATGCAGCAGGGCATGAATTTCGATACTTCTTTGTACCCAAATATGATCCGAATGCTGCGGGTAAAAAACCGGCTGACGGCTCCTCAAACCTGCTGGCAAAATACACCGAAACAGATTTGCGCAACATGAGCTATGAACAGTTCATCGAAGCGGCCGGTTTGAAAAAATAGGTATCTTCGAACCCGGAATGGGTATTTTTAGTTTATTACGCAAATGGATATTCCGAGTCCTGCTCTGGTTTGTTGTACTCAGTTTTATTTGGGTACTTGCTTTAAAATGGATAAACCCTGGCACTACCCTACTCATGAAATCACGGGGAAACCACATTCAAAAAGAATGGGTTGACCTGGATAATATTTCAAAAAACATGCAGCTGGCTGTTATATGCGGAGAAGACCAGCGCTACTGCAAGCACTGGGGATTCGATGTTGAAGCCATTAAAAAGGCCGCTGAACACAACCTCAAAGGCGGTAAAAAACGAGGCGCCAGCACCATTAGCCAGCAGACAGCCAAAAATGTATTTTTATGGGAAGGCCGCAGCTGGATCCGAAAAGGCCTGGAAGTATGGTTCACTGCACTGATTGAGCTAATCTGGGGCAAAGAGCGCATTATGGAGGTATACCTGAATGTAATTGAAACCGGTGAAGGGCTGTTTGGTGTGGAGGCCGCCGCACAAAGCTACTATGGCCAATCCGCAGCCCGCTTAAGTAAAAATGAAGCAGCGTATATAGCTGGTCTTCTTCCCTGTCCCAGAACCTGTGGACCGAACAGCCGTTTCACCGCCCGCAGGGCACAGGTCATTTTCTATGCTATGACCCGATACGGCATTGAACTTGAGTATCTCAAGTAAAGAATGCGCCCCTGTGGCTGTTTTGTCTTAAATTTGCATCACTTTATTATGGCAACTACCCAGGACGTATCCAACGGCATGTTTATTCGCTACAACGGCGAACTCTGCCAGATTATCGAATGGCAACACCGCACACCCGGAAACCTTCGTGCATTTTATCAGGCCCGTATGCGCCGCGTAAAAGACGGAAAACTGGCAGAAAACCGCTTCCGCAGTGGCGAAGAAGTGATAATTGTGCGTGTGGAAACCCACGAACTGCAATTTTTGTATGAAGAAGGCGACAGCTTCATTTGCATGAACAATGAAACCTACGATCAGGTTCCCATCCCAAAATTCATGTTCGGCGACGGTGCCAAATTCATGAAAGAAGGCGATGAAGTACTTGTTTCTTTTGAAGGAGAACTTCCCATTGGCGCATCAGCACCCTCGCATGTGGTACTTGAAATCACCTACAGTGAGCCCGGTGTGCGCGGCGATACCGCTACCAACACACTGAAACCTGCCACCGTAGAAACCGGTGCTACCGTGATGGTTCCCCTGTTTGTGGAATCCGGAGAAAAAATCAAAATTGATACCCGCACCGGGGAATATGTGGAACGCGTAAAAGGGTAATTCCATTGAGCAACCTGCCCGTTTCCGTTTTGCCCGCAGAAGAGGGCTTTTTGGCCTTGCCTGAGGCAAACCTTGCCACATTTGAAAGTGCCCGTGTTGTTATTCAGCAAATTCCGTACGAACATACCAGCTCATACATTGCAGGCAGTGATAAAGGTCCTGAGGCCATCGTCAGTGCCAGCCATTTTGTAGAGTTTTATGACGAAGAACTGGATTCAGAAACATACCGGTATGTAGGTATTGCAACGCTGGCGCCCATGGACTTCACCAACACTGTGAATGCGGCGGCTGTAGCGAAAATAAAACAACAGACTTCCGCGCTGCTGGAGCAAGGTAAATTTGTGGTATCACTGGGCTCTGAACACACCGTTACCCTTGGATTTGTACAGGCCCATTTGGAAAAATATCCCAACCTGAGCGTTCTGCAAATTGATGCCCACAGCGATTTGCGGGCCGAATACAACGGCAACCCTTATTCACACGCAAGTGTGATGGCCCGGGTACACGATTTGGGTGTTCCGCTGGTGCAAATTGGCATACGTGCTCAATGCAAGGAGGAAGCCGATTTGAGAAAATCATCCTCTTACATCCATACCTGGTATGCGCACCAGTTGTGGAACGACGACGCATGGATTGATGCCTGTATCGACAAACTCAGCGATGAGGTATACCTGACCATTGATGCGGACGGATTTGACCCTTCAGTTTGCCCGGCTGTGGGCACTGCAGAACCCGGAGGTCTCAGCTGGATTCAGGGTTGTAAATTATTCCGCCGGCTGGCCGAACGCAAAAAAGTAGTAGGCTTCGACATCGTGGAAATAGCGCCACGCGAAACCGACATCATTACCGAATTCAGCATGGCCAAGCTGTGTTATAAAATTATTGGTTATTTGAACCTGCACAACCGCATTTAATGATGCAAAACAGAATCTACCTCGATAACGCCGCCACCACCCCACTCGACCCCGAAGTGCTGGATGCCATGATTCCGGTAATGCGAGATTTGTACGGGAATCCCAGCAGTACGCACGGACATGGCCGCAAGGTAAAAGCCCTGATGGAAGAAGCGCGCGGCAGCATTGCCAAACTGCTGAATTGCCAGCCATCTGAAATATTTTTTACCAGCGGTGGCACCGAGGCTGATAATTTGGCATTGCGCAGTGCAGTAATGTATAAAGGCGTCAAAAACATCATTACATCATCCATTGAACACCATGCTGTTTTGCACACCGCAGAAGAACTGCACAAGGCCGGCCAGGCTGAATTGCACCTGGTGCGTCTGAAAGACAACGGGCACATAGATCTGGAGCATTTACAGGAACTGCTGAATACGTTGCCCAACTGTATGGTAAGCCTGATGCACGCCAACAATGAAATCGGAAATATGCTGGATGTGGAAACGGTGGGACAAATGGCGCACCTGGCCGGGGCGCTGTTTCACTGCGATACCGTGCAAACCATGGGTCATTTTGCCTTTGATCTTAGCAAAGGTCATATCGATTATCTGGCCGCAGCAGCCCATAAATTCAATGGTCCAAAAGGCGTAGGGTTCATCTATATGAACAAGGCCCACCGGCTACCCCCGCAAATAACCGGCGGAGCCCAGGAACGCGAAGTTCGTGGCGGAACAGAGAATGTTTATGGCATTATTGGCATGGCCAAAGCCCTGGAAATCTGCTACCGCGATATGGAAAAAAAGCGCAGCCACATTGAAGGATTAAAAAACCATATGGTTGCGTTGCTGGAAAATGAAATTCCTGGTGTTGTATTCAACGGCGATTGCAGGGGAAACAGCCTGTATACCGTTCTTAGCGTCTCTTTTCCGCCGAGTGAAACAGGGAATATGCTCCTTTTCAACCTGGATATTGCGGGAATCTCGGCTTCCGGCGGAAGCGCCTGCAGCAGCGGCAGCAACAAGGGCAGTCACGTTATTAGCGCCATTTCACCCGGCACGGACCGAACCACCGTGCGCTTCAGTTTTGGCAAGTTCAACACCGAAGAAGAAATTCGCGCAACAGTTGAAAAACTCAAAACATGGTATCCGGCAGCTGTGCAGGCCTGATGAAAAACTGGCTTCCCATAATCCTTATTTTTTCTTTGTTCAGCAGCTGTGCCTATGTACTCACAGGCTCCAAACAGCGAATACGCATTGTTACAACCGAGCCTGGCGCGCAGGTATGGCATAAAAACAAATTGCTGGATACTACTCCATGCATAGTAAAAGTCAAACGGAGTTTTGATTTACAACCGCCTGTAGTATTGAAGAAGGATGGGTATGAAACACTGTCTGTGCCGCTCAAACGCAAGTTTAATGAAATTGCCGTGCTCAACTTCCTGATGCCAATAAACTGGCTGGTCGATGGATTCTCTGAAGCGGTGGTTGGCTACAAAGCATTCGATACGCTGACCATGAAACGAATTGCCGACTAAGGCGCAGATTTTTGTAATTTTGTAACGAAATGCCCGTTTTACACCTCACACGCAAAGAACATTTCAACGCAGCACACCGTTTGTGGAACCCCGGCTGGAGTGATGAAAAGAATTATGAAGAATTTGGCATTTGTGCCAATCCGCATTTTCATGGGCATAATTTCGATTTGTATGTAACCGTAAAAGGTTCTCCTTCCGCAGATACAGGCTGCATCATCAACCTGAAAGAACTCAAGGACATCATCCGCAAAGAAATCACGGATGAGCTGGACCACAAAAACCTGAACATGGACGTTCCATGGCTTTCGCACTGCATCCCCAGCATCGAAAACATGGCGGTTGAAATCTGGAAACGCCTTGCTGCTGCTTTGCCTCAGGGCGCGGTATTAAGCAAGATTACACTGTGGGAAACCCAGAATAATTTTGTGGAGTATTACGGGGATTAATTCTCAATCTATCCTATACACCGGATACCGGTTATGGGTAGGTTCGTAATACGGTGAATTTCTATATACAAACAACCATTGCGCCCAGGGATCTTCGGAAAAGGCTTTGTCTACGGCCTTCTTTTCTGTAAACTTCTTTTTTAAAACCGGATTTGCTGCCAGTATTTCTGCAGCCTTATCGTCCCATACATAATCGCTGAAACCCTCTTTTTGCTGTAAAACAGCATCAAAAAAATTCCAGGCAAAATAACTGTCAGGAGATCTTGGCTCGAGGGTTGCGGCCAAAAACTGATAGTTGGCCTGGGTAACCGGAATTAGCCAGTCCCCTTTTCTTATTTTAACCGGAATTAATGTATCGGTGGTTTTCACGTTGTAGTGCAGATAATGCCCTTCATACGGGGTTTTTACCGTTTCGTATCCGGCAATAAAACTCACGCGCATGGCCATGGTGGTATCCTGCCCCACCTGTTTCATTTCAATGCGGTTCAATTTAAGACGTTCATACACCTCGCCCCAGGCCCAGGGGAGTATGTAGAAGCGTGGCAACACTACGCTGTCCTTGGGTCTAAAAAAGCGATAATATCGAATGGGGCGACTCCATGGTTTTGTGGTGTCATAAAACAATCGCGGTTTACCGGTAACATTACTTGTTTTGTAACCGTAATCAAATCCTCTAAACATCAGCGTATCCCAGCGGCTCTGATCCATTTCATAAGCAGTATTTTCAACCTGTATACCCTGCAGTCTGCGGGTTTCAGCCCTTTTAAGATACGAACGGACATTGATGCTGTTGCTATGCTCTTTCGCCACACCCATAAGAAATACCCGCATAAAGGCCAGTGTTGCTTCCACCCGTTTTGGAAAAGGTTTAAGCATATGCGTTTCAACCGTGTAACCGATACAATGGTGCAATGCTGCAAAACCGGTGGCGTAACGGCCTGTTTCCCAGAAAGCATGAATGCCGCTGTCGGGAACCGTTTTCATGGTTTCCACGTAGGGTGCTGTGGGCCACCCGGCCTTTTCCAGCTCCGGTTTCAGGTAGGTTTCTACACTTTGCAACAGCGGACGCAACTGGGGTAACAACTTTTCGGGACGTGTATGAAAATAGGTAAGCGTATACTGATAATCGGCACCATTGCTGGTGTGATTATCCACGAATAAATCAAATTTTTGAGAGGCAAAATACCGGGCAAATGCCCGGGCATTTCGGCTGTCGGCCTTGATGAAATCGCGGTTAAGATCCAGGTTTCGGGCATTGCCCCTGAATCCCTGATTCTCAGGTCCGTTTTGATTGGCCCGAGTGCAGCAAGACTGGGTTTGAGAGCCATCCACATTATACTGGCATATAATATGCAAATCCACTTTGTCCAGAATTTCTTGACTTCCTTTATCCAGAAGCAGTTCCCTTACCAAAAGCATACTGGCATCGGTTCCCTCCGGCTCTCCGGGGTGAATATTATTGTTGATGAGTACTTTTACCTTGTTTGCACCGCGATTGGTCTGCATTCTGAAAACATATATCGGACTCCCGCCATCGGAAAGTCCTATGGTATCCAGCCTGCAGATTCCCGGAAATTGTTTTTGTACCGATTGATACCACTCAAAGCACTCTGTATATGTGGCAGTTCGTCTCTTGCCCGAACCTTCATAGGGGGTTACAAATTCATTTTTATCCAATAACGGTGATTTCTTTTGGGCATTGATATCACCTGCAAGAACAGAAAGCAGAAGTACACAAAGAAGTTTATGTGCCATCTCAGCGAATACGGTCCATACTTTTGAGTAGTTTTTCATCCCTACGTACGGAAGCCCATGCCAGCGCTGACAGGATAGCACATGCAAATGGCCAAATTCCATGAATGCTGGGATACGAAGAAATATCAGGAGCATCTTTTGACATTTTAAAGAAGTCAAAAATCAGCGATGCCAGCAATATCAATGACAGGAGTGAAGTATACAGGCATATTTTTTTCTGCAGTTCAGTCTTTTTGTACAGAAAAATAGCGTACAGAGAACCGAGTACCATCAACCCCAGAATGATAATATTAAGCTTATCATAGGGAGCGCCGCCCGGGTCAGTTTGATTGAAATAATGTTTGGTTACAAAATGCAGCTCGGCACTTATTCTATCAGCCTTGGTATTGCTGAATTTTGCAAAATTGGGGTTCAGAACCAACATCAACGCTGCGATTGTGGCCACCAGCAATAAATACAAGGATTGAATGCGTTGTATCATGCTGCGAATATAGTCAGTGTCAATATTTCCGAACCATAATTTTCGGCATGTAAAGGCAACCTTTCGAAAAGATCAAGTGTCTTTTCGATATGAAGTCTTTTATACTTCAATGAATTAATCAAAAATAAGCATCATGGGGTTTTTATTTTTATAGGGAAAAGTCGTAAATTTGACAAGTATTGATTCTTTGAAAAATATGCAATTTAATCGATTCAAAAACTACCTGATCTGTTCGCTTCTGTGTTTCGCACCGTCACTGAATGCGCAGCATGATCCGGTTATCCGTTTGAAAACAGGCGATATAAAAACCAATATACGTCCGGTTGTTCCTTCCGTTAAAAATGACAAGGACTATTTTACGACTTTGATTACATTGAATTCAATACCCGAAGAATCCGGGAAGGAAGCGCTTGCAAGCCAGGGCATCAAACTGCTGGAGTACTTACCTGATTTTACATGGTACGCGGAAATACCGGCGGAAGCAGCGGGCAAAGACCTTTCATTTCTTGGTGTCAGATGCATACAACCCCTGCAAAGCGTATGGAAGACAGAAACAGGCATTTGGCAAAATGGGGGCCCAGAACATGCCCGTATCAGCACCTTTCCCGGCTGGGTGGAGGCTGTTGTTTTTCTGAACGGGAACCACCGATACGAAGAGGTAAAAGCTTCATTTGAAACGAAAGGTTTCAAATGCCGGAATTATTTGCCCAAGTTCACAACCTTTCAAGTGCAATTTCCGCTTGAAAAACTACCAAACCTGCTGTCTTCAGAAGGTTTCTACTGGATTGAACCCATCCCGCCTGCGGTGGAAGCACACAATTTTCCGGGACGGGTTAATCACCGAGCAATAAATGTCAACCTGGGCAGACCCGGTGGACGCAATCTTTGGGGAAAAGGCATTACTATTGGTGAGTGGGATGGTGCCGGGGTAGGCAGTCATGCTGATTTTAATGACCGGGTAATTAATAAAAATAAATTTGTTGCCGGGGGCGGTGGTGATCATGCAACTCACGTTTGCGGAACTATTACCGGGGGCGGCATCATCGATCCGTTTACGCAGGGGATGGCACCCAAAGCCAATTTGTTTGGATGGGATTTCGGCGGCAACATCGCAGCCGAAATGGATACTGCCTGTTTCAGGGACAGTATCGTGATGACTAACAATTCTTATGGTTACGGTTCTGACCCTTGCCCTACCAGGGGAACCTATGACGGTATCAGCCGCAACCTTGATATTCTGGTTTCCATGTATCCCTACCTGAGCCATCAATTCAGTTCAGGCAATTCCAGGAGTGCCAACTGCGCTACGGGAGGATACAGAACTATTCACAGCGGCTTTCAAGCCGCAAAAAACATTATTACGGTAGGAGCGCTACAGTTTAACGATGGCAACAGTTCATTTCACAGTTATGGCCCTATGCGTGATGGTCGCATGAAACCCGATATCTGTGCGATGGGAGTGAGTGTTTACTCTAATTTACCCAACAACAACTATGGTACCATGTCCGGCACTTCCATGAGTTGCCCCGGGACCACCGGCACCCTCGCACTTCTGTATGAACGCTTTAAACAACTAAATAATAACAAAAAGCCTTTTAACCACACCCTCAAAGCCATCGTATGCAATACGGCTGACGATATTGGCAATACTGGTCCGGATTACGCATTCGGCTTTGGACGTATCAATGCCGTTAGTGCCATAAAAGTCATGGAGGAAAATTCTTACAAGGTAGATAGCGTTACAAATGGAGCAAACCGCGTGGATACTGTTTTTGTAAATCCGGGCACAGCAAGGTTTCAGGTAATGTTGGTATGGGATGATATCCAGGCACTGGCAAGTGCGTCCCCAACGCTGATTAACGATCTGGATCTTGAGGTGCAAAATCCATCGGGCACAATATTTCGTCCCTGGACTTTGGATCCAGGTTGCCACACATGTTTGCCTACCCGACGCAGAGACAGCCTAAATAACGCAGAACAGTTTTATTTTGACAATCCGGTTTCCGGAAAATGGGTAATCCGCGTCAGAGGCAGAGTTGTTACTACCGGCAGAGAAATATACACTGTCACCCACAGCCAAATAAACAATTTCATAAGGGTGAGTTATCCAAATGGGAACGAAACCATGGTTCCGCCAACCGCATCGGCACCCCAAACCATTGCATGGGATGCGTTTGGCGCAAGCAGCACTTACACGATAGAATACAGTTCAGACAGCGGTACTACCTGGAATAGTATCGCCACAGGCGTAGCCAGTTCGACCCGGTATTTCACCTGGAACAATGTGCCGGCAGGCCTCAATACCAGACGGGCGCTCATCAGAATTAAAAACGGCAGCCTAACCGATGTCAGCGATACGGTTTTCACGATTTATTCAAGGGCGAATCAGCCCAACGCAATAACCTGCAGCAACCAGGTTCATTTGTTTTGGCCCAGAACATCCGGAGCCGCATCCTACAGGGTTCTGCAGAGTATTAATTCCTTTTTTGAACCCATTGGCACAACCACGGATACATTTTTTACCGTAACAGGTCTTATTAATGGCAGAACCTATTGGTTCTCGCTGGAAGCCATAGGGCCTAAAGGAGAAATAGGTCCAAGGTGCGGCGGAAGATCCTTTACCCCAACAGCCACTCCGGTTGCTCCTGCCATCATTCGCCATCCGGCATCTCAGATAGTTTGTGCCGGAAACACCCTTACGCTGATTAGCGGAGCCACCGGATCCGCCAGTATGGCACGGCAGTGGCAAAGAAGCACCGACAGCGGTAAAACATGGCAAAATATGGCCGGTAAAAACGGTGATACCTTAACCATTCCCAATTACAGCTGGAACCAGCGAGGCTTCTATTACAGAAACCGATTTGTAAATGCCTGTATGAATCTGGTTTATACCCAAACGGCCATCATCGGTGTTGATACTCAGGCAATATTTACCTCACATCCAACAGACCAATCGCGCTGTGAAGGCGACTCGGTGCAGTGGACCGTTGGTGTAAACTCAGGCCTGATACCCAGACTGCAATGGCAAATCAGCACCAATAATGGTGTAACATGGAGTAACCTGACAGGGGATACCCTAAACACACTTAAGCGGAGAAACCTTTCTTTTGCCAATAACGGCGAGCGCTACAGAATGCTGGCTACCAATTTCTGCAATACGCTAAAGCCTACCAATGTCGGAATTCTTACAGTCAGACCACCCCTGAAGGTAATAAAACCAAAAGACACGACCATTTGCTTTGGACGATCAGTCACATTGAATGCGAACGGCTCGGGTGGCGATAATACAAAATACCAATTTCAGTGGCTGGGTTTCCCTGCAGGCAGCAGCATTACCGTGCAGCCGACAGGAAAAACCAAATATAGGGTGACCCTTGATGATCAGTGCACATTTTATGATGCCTTTGATTCTGTAACCGTTGATGTGAGAGGACCTTTGAAACTGACAGCAGGCAAAGACACAACCCTTTGCGCAGGAAGAAGCGTAAATCTGACTGCCGCCCTTAGCGGAGGATTACCCGCAGGATACAAGTATTTATGGACTCCGGGTAACGTAACCACTGCCACTTACAATGTCAGTCCTTCGGCCACTACCGATTACACCGTTCGTGCATTGGACGGCTGCAGTCCCGATACCATTTATGCCACCTTCAAGGTTACAGTTAGAACTGCCCTGGATCTCACATTAAACAATGACACCCTGATCTGTAATGGAAATCCTGTTGCCCTTAAAGCAACCATCAATGGAGGCCTGACTGCCTCACGACTGGTAACATGGAATCAGGGACTGGGTACCGGACTGAATAAAACAGTATCACCATCCTCCACAACCGTTTACAGGGCTATTCTGAGCGACGGTTGTTCAGTGAAAAATGACACGTCTTTTGTGACTGTCAATGTTAGGGCGCCGTTATCCTTAATACTGAAGCAGGATACGACTATCTGCCTGGGCAGAAATACAGGCCTGCAGGCTATTCCTTCCGGTGGACTCAGCACTGGCTATTCCATCACCTGGAATCAGGGACTTAGCAATGGACCAACCCATGTTGTTACGCCGACCAGCACTACCATTTACCGTGCCGTGCTAAAAGACGGATGCACAGTAAAAAATGATACCCAACAGGTTACCGTAACCGTGAGACAGCCCCTGATCATCACGTCCAACAAGGATACCACGCTTTGCTATGGAAATGCAGTAACCCTCAATTCCAACGCTACCGGGGGCAATGGTCTTTACCAGTATAGATGGGAAGATGCAGCCACTCCCCTTGTGGCAATCGGAAGCAATGCCACACTCAATCTAAGCCCAACAAACACGCGCACTGTGAGGGTAATTCTTTCAGATGGATGTACCGTTAAGACAGATACTGCAACGATAAAGATTACGGTTTTACCTAATCTCAGTATATCCTCCTCACCCGACACATCTGTTTGTTCAGGCGATAATGCCGATCTTCGGGTGAAAGCAACGGGAGGCAACGGCAGCTACAGTTACAGCTGGACTGACCTTTCCAATAACAGCAGCGCCGGCAGCAGTTCCGCAATAACAGTTACACCGGCAAGCACAAGAAGCTACCGAATAGTTGTAACAGATGGATGTACCGTTACACAACCCCAGCAGAACATTCAGGTGCAGGTAGTTGCCCAACCCGTTGCCAGCCTGTTTATTCCCAATACCACGGTTTGCAATCCCGGCGAGTTTAATGTAAGAAATGTAAGTTCATCTGCCACACGCTATCTGCTTAATAACAACCGTTACAGCGGACGTGATACTACACTCAGATTTTTTACAGGGACATACAATATACGTTTAAATGCCTATAACAGCCTGGGCTGCATGGATACTGCCACCTACACTTTGAATGTGAATCCACGCCCCAAAGCAGGCTTTACGTTTACCCCTGCAGCTCCCAGAGAGCTGCAAACCATATCCTTTACGGACCAGAGCACCGGTGCAAGTTCATGGAGCTGGTATTTGCCCCACGGATTTTTCAATGTTCAGCAGCCTGCCGGCTGGATTTCCAATGATACCGGTACATGGCCGGTGCAACAGATTGTGGGAAACACCTTTAACTGTTTTGATACATTTAACAGCATTGTGCGGGTAGGCATTGGCTATTACCTGCATATTCCCAATGCTTTTACTCCTGATCAGAATGGAATCAACGAGGTCTGGAAACCCTCACTTCGCGGTGTAAAAACATACCGTTTGAGAATCTTCAACCGTTGGGGGCAAATGGTTTTCAAATCCGATAATCCTCAGGAAGGATGGACTGGTGAAGGAGCTCCTCAGGGCACTTACATAGTGGAAGTGAGCATCATCAATGCCTACGACGAACGCATTACCGAAAAAGGAACGATTACACTGATTCGTTAAGGACAATGCGCATGGTTGTTCTGACACCGGGTACACTTTCCTTCACATAGATATGTCCTTGGTGATAATCGTTGATTATACGCTTTGCCAGTGATAACCCCAGCCCCCAGCCACGTCTTTTGGTTGTGAAGCCGGGCTTGAAGACGGATTTGAAATGATTACGAGAAATGCCTTTTCCGGTGTCGGTTACATCCAGTGTGATTTTGGCGGCTTTAACACGGATTCTGTAAGTAAGGTTGCCGGCCCCTTCCATGGCATCAATACTGTTTTTGGTTAGGTTTTCAATTACCCAGTCAAAAAGATTTAGGTTCAACATCACATACACTGGATTTTCCGAAGGATGAATTTCAAAATGAACTCCTTTGCCCGACCTTGTTTTCATGTATTCGACCGCATGCTTTAGGGCCTCATTTAGTTCCACTTTTTTAAGGATGGGCTCTGAACCAATTTTACTAAAGCGCTCAGTAATGATTTGCAGTCTTCTGATGTCTTTGCGCATCTCATCGCCTGCATTCTCTGGCATTTCCCCCATTTCTATTACATCCACCCATCCCATAAGCGAGGAAATAGGGGTCCCGAGCTGGTGCGCTGTTTCTTTGGCAAGACCCACCCAAACCTGGTTTTCCTCCGCCCTGCGGCTAACGGAAAAAGCAAAGTAGGAGACAAGAATAAACAGGGCCACAACGCCCAGCACGACATAGGGATAATAGCGGAGCTGTTTCAGCACACTGCTTTCACCGTAATACACCTTGTGCACTATACCTTCGGCAATTGGAATGGGAATGGGCTCATTCTCCTCAGCAAACTGTGCTCTTTTTTCCTCAAGGTAACCCGGTCTTTTTATTTGTTTTTTATCCAAATTGATGAACTGCTGGGTAATTTTCCCTTTCTCATCCACCACAATGGCCGGAATCGTGGTGTTGTCCTGTATGAGTTCCAGATAGAAAGTAAGATTGGCATCATCCACCTCCGGATCACCGCTGTTCTTGACGGCCTTGGCCCAGGTTGCAATTTTTTTCTTCTCTTCCTGCGCTACTTTTTTTGCCAGTTCCTGGCTAAAATACAAGGTTAGCCCCCCAATAAAAATGGCCAGCAGGAGTAAAATAATCTTGATAAACTTTTTAATCTCGTAGCTGTTCAAGGTATTATTTAATAAGGTGTTGTACTTTTTAGCCTTCGGAAAACAAAACACCAAAGCGTCTGAAGATCCAGATAAACATGGTAATCGCGGGCATACGCAAGGTTAACCGCTGTTTCAAGTTCGGTATTGGCATACACCATTCCCGGATACAGGCAGCCCGGTTTTATTCTGGGTAAAAATTCTGTATTGGGCCTGCCATTGTAGCTCACCCATGTTTCGCGGCCCAGCAATACGGCAATCCAGTTCTTCAACAAATAACGGCCCCTCCGGCCGGCAATCAACAATGGAGACAGTAGCAACACAATACCTGCAACGCCTAAGTCGAATATACGTTTTTTTCTCCGTATTTCCAAGTTTTCAATGGTAAAACTCAGGTCAAGGGTAAACAACTCTCCTCTTTCATTTTTACTGTTGCTTCCAATGACAAACTGGCTGCCTTCGGGAACAATTTTAAAGTGAACAGACTTGCCGGAAAGCCGGCTCATTACACTCATAATATCCGCAGAAGCCACATCGGCAGCACTAAAAATCACCAGATTGATATTGAAAATATCCACTACCTCGCCTATTTGTTCCAGACTACCCGCAAAACCCTCGGGCCTGGAAGCATCTGGTGAAACCCGGGTAATGGCATCCATTTTCACCATGCTTCGGGTAAGCAATCCTTCAATACGCTGGGATTCGTCCGTACCGGCAACCATAGCAATACGGTAAGCACCGCTGTCGGTAAAATGGGTATTGCGCGTTTGGATGAAATGCCAAAGCCATCTTAGCAATAACGGTGCAGCCATGCTCCAGGCGCAACCCAGCAGCAATATGGCACGGCTGAACTGCAGTGATTTTGGCAAGAAAGCATAGGCGGAGAATGTAATCAGTGCACCAACGGCTGCACCCCTCACAATTCTCCTTACCGAAAGGGGTTTGTCGTAACCACCGCTCAAGTACATGCAAAAGAGCACTACCAGAATATAGGCAGGAATATGAAGGGCGAAATAGGTTTCGGGGTAAAAGCCTTTTACATACTTATTGTATTCTTCCCAGTATCGGGTAATGCCAAAATAACCTGCATAGATAAGCAGGAAATCCAGCACCGGCAGCAAAGCCGCACTGAAAGCCCTATAGGCAAGCGCCAGCGTGGCACGCATATAAATAGCGAGCTGAATAAACACATTCAGACGGCCTGCAATGCTTTGGCTGTAATGCTTGCGGGCAAACAGCACCATGGCATTGTAAAACACCTTCACATAATTGGCACTGCGCTTTTTGGTGCTTTCACCTTTGTAATGGATGATGGTGGTATCCGGAAAATAATAATTGTTATATCCACCCTTCGTAATCCGATAGCTTAAGTCAATGTCTTCTCCATACATGAAGAAATCTTCATCAAGCAAACCCACTTTTTCAAGTGTTTCGCTGCGAAGCAGCATAAATGCGCCACTCAGCACATCTACTTTGTGAATGCTATTCTCATCCAGAAACTTCAGGTGATAACGTCCGAAGGTCTTTGACTTGGGAAACAGGGTAGACAAACCCGTCATTTTATAAAAGGCAACGGCAGGCGAAGGCAATCCCCGTTTACTTTCCGGCAAAAACTGCCCTTTGCCGTCAATCATGCGCACACCCAGACCGCCGGCATCGGGATGCCCGTCCATAAATGCCACACACTTTTCCAGGGTATCATCCTGCAACACCGTATCGGGATTCAGCAATAAAACATATCGGGAATCGCTGCTGCGGATGGCCTGGTTATTGGCTTTGCTAAATCCCAGATTCTCTTTGTTCTCAATACATTTCACCGCCGGAAAACGGGATTTTACCATTTCCATGCTGCCGTCCACACTGTTATTATCTACAACCCATACTTCAGCATCCAGATTGCGGGTTGCCCGCATGACACTGTGCAGCGCCTGCTCCAGAAAGTAGCGAACATTGTAATTGACGATGATAACCGATAGCTGGTGCAAGGCTTTTAAACTTTATATTCGGTTCTGTTGGCGATACTTCGTCCAAGGGTAATTTCATCGGCATAGCCAATCTCTCCGCCTATGGCAATACCGCGGGATATACAGCTGATGCGCACGGGAAAATCCCTAAGCTTTTTTGCCAAATAAAACATAGTCGTATCTCCTTCTACGGTAGCACTGAAGGCCATGATTATTTCCTTAGGGGCATTCTTTTCTACACGGTCCAGCAAGGCCTGAATATGAAGCTGGTCGGGGCCGACCCCGTCCATGGGAGATATCAACCCGCCGAGCACATGATAAACACCGTTGAACTGAGCAGTAGATTCAATGCTCATCTGGTCGCTAAAATCTTCTACCACGCAGATGATACCTGCATTTCGGGAGGGATTGGAACAAACATTGCAAACCTCATGATCGCTTACATTGCCGCATTCGCGACACAATTTCAATTCGGTTTTAATTTTAAGAATGCTGTCGGCCAGGTTTACCACCTCGTGTTCAGGGCGGTTGAGCAGGTACATAACCATGCGCAGTGCGGAACGCTTCCCTATACCGGGAAAACCCGAAAGCGCCTCTACGGCCTGCTCTACAATGCCTGATGTGAACTGCACACCGCGAAGTTAAGGATTTGAGACCGTTATCCCCATCCGTATCTGCATTGCAAGTATTTTCACCGCAATCCATGAACAAGAAAACTTGTGTTTGCCTTTTATTGTACTAATTTCGCTGAAAATTTATGCAGATTGAGGTTTTACAGGCCAAAATTCACAACGTTCGCATCACACAGACCGAACTGAATTATACCGGCAGCATTACGATAGACATGGATTTGGTGGATGCCGCCGGACTGATCCCCAACCAGAAAGTGCTGATTGTAAACAACAATAATGGAGAAAGGTTCGAAACCTATATCATCGCCGGTGACCGAGGCACCGGAATCATTGGACTCAACGGAGCCGCTGCGCGTAAAGGCCAGGTGGGGGATGAACTTATTATTATGACCTTTGCCATCATGACCAAAGATGAGGCCATGGCCCATCAGCCCAAAAATATTTTCCCCGACAGAAATAATCGTCTGGTTTGACCTTGAACAGAAAAACCATAACGAATGTCCTGCTGCTTGTTCTCACTGCCCTCATCTTTCTCTGGATTGGGCTGAAAACAGACTGGACCGCTACCTGGAAAGCGGTTGTATCCTCGGATTTGAAATGGGTAGGCGCATCGGTTGCCGTGATGATTTTTGCACACTGGCTTAGAGGCTACCGCTGGAATATGTTGACCGCACCTGTAGGCTATCCGCTAAATGCAAAACGTTCATTTTATGCTGTGATGAGTGGTTACCTCATTAACGTGGCTACCAGCCGCGGAGGAGAGGTGGTGCGCTGCGCTATGGCTGCAAAAACCGAAAAAGCCCCCGCCGATTTACTTATCGGAACGGTAGTAACAGAAAGACTTGTAGATATGCTTATGCTGTTGCTGGTATGTGTTACAGGACTAATCTTTGAATTTGAAGTGCTTTATGGTTTTTTCGGGAATTTCATCCTGACACCACTTATCTTTTTTCTGTCAGATTCACCCTATATTTTAGTAGCACTGGGATTGCTGGCTGCAATAGCTTTTTTTTATTTTACATTCAGAAAGAAGAAAAAAACCGATAAAGCGCCCGGCAAACTGGCTACACTGTTATCGGGCTTCTCCAAAGGATTAAAAACCATTTTTGCGCTGGAAAGCCCTGCTTTGTTTTTTCTGTATTCGGCCGGCATCTGGTTTTGTTACATGCTCAGCGGATATTGTCTGCTTCAAAGCCTGCCTGTTACAGCGCATATGGGCTTTGGCAGCTCTATCAGTCTGCTCATTTTCAGTGCCGTGGGCATTGCGATTCCGCTACCGGCGGGTGCCGGAGTTTGGGGTGCCATTTCGTTTGGCCTGCAGGCTGTATACGCCCTAAACACCAAAGATGCAGAAACCTTCGGCATTTTTAACCTTGCCTACCAAAACCTGTTCAGCATTATTGTTGGCGGAATATGTTATCTGCTGATGATGCTGGAAATGCGCAAAATCAAAACCGCATGAATACCGATTCAAAAATCTGGAAACGCGAAGAAGCAGCGCAGCGCGCCGCCTCCATCAAAGCTGAAGGCAAACGCATCGTATTCACCAATGGTTGTTTTGATATACTTCACGCCGGACATGTAACCTACCTACAGGAAGCGGCTGCACTGGGCGATTTTCTGGTGGTGGGCATCAACAGCGATGACAGTGTAAAACGACTGGATAAAAGTCCGGCCAGGCCGTTACAAAACGAATTTTCTCGCAGCACCATCATGGCGGCACTGGAATGTGTGGGTGCAGTTATTGTATTTGACGAAGACACCCCGCTGGAATTAATACAGGCTGTAAAACCCGATGTACTCGTAAAAGGTGCCGATTACAACATTGAAGATATTGTAGGGGCTAAAGAAGTTTTATCCGCCGGAGGTGAAGTCAAAACCCTGGAATTTTTACCCGGCTACAGCACAACCAGCATTGAAAAGAAAATCCTGGAAGCCAACCGAAACTTATGAAAACCGGCCTTGGGTGGAGGTTGCTGAAATGGTTCCTGATCGGAGCGTGTTTTTTCTGGATTTTCAATTTACTGAAAGGGGGCATCCCTGAACCCAAGGCAGTATGGCAAGCCATTACATCCATTCCATGGTACTGGCACGCTGCAGCCCTTGTATCTGCTTCGGCCAACTGGTGGCTGGAGGCCGTAAAGTGGCGGCTGCTGGTTTCAAATCTTGAAAAAATCCGTTTTGCCGCTGCGATAAAAGGGCTGCTGGCAGGGGCCGCTGCCAACAATGTAATCCCATTCCGCGTGGGCGAATTTCTGGGTAGGGTGATGTACCTGAAAGAAGAAAACAGGCCGGCAGCTTTGCTTAACAACTACTTTGGTGCCACCTGCCAAACCCTGGTAACCCTAATTGCAGGGATTCCGGCAGCCTATGCCCTGCTGGGTAAGGAAGCAGAAACGTATGGCCGCAACAGTGTGTTGTACATCCTACCGCTGATTTTGTTGCTGGGAATTGGCTGGTTTATGGTTAAAAACCGCGCAAAAAAACCGGCCTGGCTGGAAAAATGGCTCATGGGTCTAAAGCACTTTTCAGGAAGACAAATCGCGGGAACTTTTGTTCTTTCCATGCTTCGTTACCTGGTTTTTGGCGGATTCTATGCTTTTTTCATTGTACAATTTCAGCTTGCAGAAATTCCAACCGCACTCACAGGCGTGGCCTGCATTTTCTTTATACAAACTTTCACCCCCGGCATGATATACACCGATGCAGCCGTAAGGCTGAGTCTGCCCATGCTCGTTTTCACGGTTACCGATGCACAAAAGCCTTTGCTACTGGGAATTGCCGTAATTAACTATTTTTACAATGTATTACTGCCCGCATTCGCCGGACTTATTGTATTCATTTTTCACAAATGGAAACCACAGCGTTAATAAACATCTGCGCTGCTGCGCTGGTAATAGCAGGTTTCTTAAGCCTCGGTATTCCAGTTTTCCTTTACCGCACACCCTCAAATGAAGCTGAAAAAGCGGTGCCGGAAACGGCCTTTTCCATGGTGGTGGCGTTCCGTAACGAAGCCGGCTGCCTGCCGGCATTGTTTGAATCAATACTTGAGGTACATTATCCTCATCATCTCATAGAGCTTGTGCTGTGCAACGACCACAGCGATGATGACAGCAAAGATCGGGTCCTTGCATTTCAAAAAACGGCTCCATTCCGGGTGGTTTATTGCGAAAACACGAATGAAACAGGTAAAAAAGCAGCCCTGCAAACCGCGGTTAAAAACAGCAGTTTTGATACCCTATTTTTTACCGATGCCGATTGCCTTATTCCGCCGAATCTGTTTAATAGTTTAAATAACAACCTTATAAAGAGTGGTGCAGTGCTTATTTCAGGTCCAATACGGTACTTCGGCGATGCATCTTTAATACATCAATATCAATGCATGGAAAGTGCAGTACTCATGGCACTTACAGCCGATGCTTTCAGAAAGAAAAATGCACTGATGGCCAATGGAGCGAATATGTGCGTTAAAAAATCTGTTTTCCTACAAGCCCAACAAGTTCGGGAAGACCTGAATATTCCCGGGGGTGATGATGTTTTTCTGTTAGAATATGCAATGCAAAAGCTTCAGACGGGATGCATATTCACCGGATCGCCTGAAAACATGGTTCAAACACGCTCGGAAAGTACCTGGTCAAGTTTAATGCATCAGCGAATTCGCTGGGCGCATAAGGTCCGCTTTCAAAAAGGTATTTCCGGAAAGATATGGCAGTTTTTTTCACTGGCATTTTCCATTATTTATATCGTATCTATATGCCTTATTCCCTTTACAGGGTGGACTGCTGCTGCCATCATGGTTTTCGGGAAAATGACCGCTGATGTGGCAATACAAATGAAAATTTCACCGGCATTTTTATACAAAATAAACGTGTTTCATATTGCTGTATTTTCTATTCTCCAGGTATTTATCATTTTCTACACCGGCGTTTGCGCGCGCTTTGGAGGATACGTTTGGAAGGGCAGAGAGTATTAATATATCCAAGTTTGCCGTGCAAATGATTAAATTCGCACCTATGCGCAGACTGGTTTTGGGGCTACTTGTTTTTTCTTCGCTGCAACTCCATGCACAGTTTGCTGATAGTTTCACCGATGGTGAACTGAATAACAATCCCAAATGGATATACAATGCGGGGGATTTTGAGGTTTTATCCGGAAGGTTAAAAACCCTGAATGCTAATGGCGGAGCAGTCAAATACGGCATTTCTTCGCTCGTAAATTATGATTCTGCAGAAATTTATGCCTGGGAATTTCAATGTGGAATTAACCCCAGCAGCGCTAATTATACCGAGTTCTGGATAGCAGCTGATTCCTTCGTGGAGAGGGCCAGAAACGGGTATTTCATCCGCGCCGGAAACACCAAAGATGAAATCAGTTTATACAAAATGGTGAACGGTGTGGCCACAGAAATTATATCAGGTGCAGACGGTGAACTGAATAAAACCAATAATTATTACCGGGTTTGGCTGGAAAGAAAAGGCGATTCCATTGCACTGTACAGAAAAGACCTCGTAACTACCACCACCGCAAGGGAAGGAACCATTTTTGAAAAAGGCCTGAAAGGCGGAAAATATGCAGGAATTCACATTATCCAAAACGGAACTACCGCCATCGGAAAGCACTTTTTTGACAATATTTATATTGGAAATAAAATTAAAGATACGGTAGCACCGCGCATGGTTTATGCCGATTTTATTTATCCCAATAAAGTCGCTGTTACCTTCAGCGAACCTGTAAAAAACATGTTACCTTCTCAGTTTTCGATGTCTGTAGATGGCACATTGCAGGGAATTCCGGCCATGGTATTTCCGGATGTGAACGCACCGGAAAAGTGCATTATCCAATTTTCTCAGAACATTAAAACCAATGCAAACTGTGTGCTTAACAACCAGGGTACTGCAGATATTTCTGATAATTTATCTTTATTAAATAGCAAAAGTTTCATTTCGCTTTTTGCAGATACGGCTGTACTAAATGACCTGGTTTTTACCGAAATTATGGCCACACCCTCTCCTGCTGCAGGCTTTCTGCCGGAAGAAGAGTATGTGGAATTGTATAACCGGTCAGGAAAATGGATTTCCTTAAAAAATTATACACTTAGTGATAAAAGCAGCAAGGTTTCGCTGCCGGATTCGGTAATTGCGCCCTACAGCTATTTTACCATTTCAAAAAACACAGCCTTGAAGCTGGATACACTTGGCAAATGGGTGGGTGTAAGCACATTGCCGTCCCTCAACAACGACGGGGATTTTCTGACCATATTCAACCACAGAAACGAAAAAATATGCGCCGTAGATTACACCTCAGCCTGGCACACCGATGCGCTGAAATCAAAAGGCGGCTGGAGTTTAGAGCGCATAGACACCGCATATTATTGTATTGACGACAATAACTGGAGAAGCAACCAGGGCATGGGTGGAACACCTGGTCAACCCAACTCTGTTGCCGGCAGTATAACAACTCCTGAGACCTTTTTGAGCCATGTGTACATGCCTCAGCCGGATGTAACCCAACTGCACTTCAGCGCGCCGGTAGACAGCGCCTCAGCTTTTACACTCACCCATTACACGCTTGAATCCAGTGGTGAAAATCCGTTCAGGGTGGCAGAAATCAGTCAAAACAACAAAGTGGTTTCCTTGAAATGGCTGAATTATTTTACACCCAACAAAACAGAACAGATTACCGTAAGCAACCTTAAAAGCTGCGGTGCTGCTGTTTTCCCCACGGAAACCCTGTCTTTCGGAAGACCCGATACAGCCCGGGAAATCAGTGGTATTTTTATCAATGAGATCCTGTTTGATCCCGTTGGCGATGGATTTGATTATCTGGAGATTTACAACGCAGGAAACCGCATTGCTGATTTAAAGAACATTGCTTTGGCCGGCATCAATGATACTGGTGGCATTGCAACCGTATCCGACTACATGGAAGAACGGATATTGTTGCCCGGACAATATCTCGCCGTTTCCGAAGGTCCGTCCCAGATCCGAAAGCAATATCCACGACACGATAAGAAAGCGCTGCAATTCCTGGCAGATATGCCCACGATGTCCAATGACAAGGGAGACATTAAACTCATCAGCAGGCTGGGAAAAACCCTGGACAGCTTTGCCTATGACGATGGTTTTCACAGTCCGGTTATTGCCAATAAAGACGGCGTGGCACTGGAAAAGACACAACCTGATGCGCCTTCCAACAACAAACAGTACTGGACATCTGCCACATCCGCTGCGGGTTACGGAACGCCGGGAGAGCCCAATTCCCATCTGAATCTTTTTGTGACAGATACCCGAAAATATTTTCTGTTGCTGACAGAAACCATTACCCCGAATAATGATGGCGACAACGATTTACTGAAAATACAGTGCAGGTTACCCGAACCCGGCTACTGGCTTACCATGCGCATTTTCAATGAGAACGGATTCCCCGTGGCTTCCCCTTTTCAGAATTATTCCGTGGATAGTGATGCCATTA
This sequence comes from Flavobacteriales bacterium, assembly GCA_947463125.1. Taxonomy (GTDB): domain Bacteria; phylum Bacteroidota; class Bacteroidia; order NS11-12g; family UBA955; genus RGEC01. The sequence goes on from CANHQZ010000012.1 coordinate 31,068, forward strand.
TTCAGTGGGATGGTAATATGAACGGACGTGTTATACCGGCAGGCAATTACGTTATCAAATTAGAAGCCTTCAGCGAAAATGGCAACACAGTCAGGGGTAAGCTGACTTTTTCCGTAAACCGCTAAAACCATGAATCCACCATTGCGGCAAGAATGGATAAATGCACTGGCACCTGTTTTGGGACCGGAGGAAACCGAAGCCTGCTTCAGAATCTATGCAGCCTGGCTGAAAGACAAAAACCAGGAAATGCAGCAAACGTCCATGGAGGACGTAATACGTCGATTGCGCAGGCATGAACCCATACAATATGTGCTTGGGGAAGCCTGGTTCTATGGCATGGCTTTTATGGTAAACAAACACACACTGATTCCAAGGCCGGAAACCGAAGAACTCTGTGACATGATTATTAAATCAAACGCAGGTGAAAACCTGCGCATACTGGACGTTGGAACCGGAAGCGGTTGCATTCCGGTAACCCTGCTGAAACATAAAATCCACTGGACGGCAACAGCGCTGGATATAGACCGCGAAGCCTTGGCCATAGCCGAAAAGAATGCGCAAATACAAGGGGTTTCAGAGCGCATTTCCTTTAAACAGGCCGATTTCATTAACGGTTTTTCATCTGCGGATAAATGGGATCTTATTGTATCCAACCCGCCTTACATCAACATGGCTGAAAAGGCTACAATGGAAAGCAATGTGCTGGACTGGGAACCACACACTGCGCTGTTTCCAAAAGGAAATGATGCTTTGATTTTTTATAAAAAACTGGCTGACTTATTGTACCGCCAAAACAGCAACTGTGTATTATGGGCAGAAATAAACAGTGCGCTTGCTGAAGAAACCCTGCATATTTTTAATGGATTCCGTTTCAAAAAACTGATAAAAGATATGAGCGGAAAATTGCGGTTTCTGCAGGTGATTACATAAAAAAAGGGGCACGGAGCCCCTTTAATTTTGAATGCTTTTTAAAACTTATTTAGCCAGCGAAATTCCGTCTTTAACTTTTTTCAGTTCACCGCTTTTGTAAATCTGGGTGAGGGTTGTATACATACCCTGATAAAAACGCTTTTTATCGGTTTCGCCGCTGTTTGCGAACAATGCAGATATAAGCTCAGAAGACTTAACGGTTTTGGGAGCAGATTTCATAAAGTCCAGAATCATGCTCTTTTTGGTAGGCTGACCTTTACGGGGTCTTCCACCGCGCTTTTTGGCGTTCTTGGGCGGTCTTCCGCGACGCGCTGCAGGCTTGGCGGCAGCGGGGCGACCCGGCTTTCTTCCGCGTTTTGCCGGACGGCCCGGACGACGGCGCTTGGCCTTCATGCGTTCCTTCAGCTTCTCTATTTTTTTGGCAGCTTTCGCCTCAGCCTTTTCTATGGTTTTGGCAGCCTTGGCTTCCATTTTTGCAAGCTGCTTGTCAGCAGCAGCCTTAGCTTTCTTGAGGGCTGTTGCCATTGCCTTCATTTGTTTTTCGATGGCTTCGAAAACATTTATTTCAGGCTTTGCGGCCCTACGACCACGTTTCTTGCCCTGTACTTTATTTTTTGATCCTGGTTTACGCCCTCTTTTTTTGGGCTCAGAAGCCCCTGCCGGTGGCGTTGCCACAGCTTTGGTAACTGCTTTTGGTTTGCGTGCCATATTATTTTTTATTGTTTAAATGGTCCTGCAAAAATTGCACTATTTTTTTGCATTACAAAGTAATTATTAAAAAAACACATAATTATTTTGTCATGATTTTTAATTTAATCATTTAAAATATCGTATAACATTGTTATTCTTTATTTTAAGTTCAAATTAAATCAGCTACAAGGGAAATTTTTATGACACAATAATGAAAATTTGTAAAACTATTTTTTCAGATTTATGTTTTCTCTTATTTAAAAAAATGATAATTGATATGATGCAGGTCATATCAACTTTATACTGCTATTTACTTTTCATACATCGCAAATCGAATTAAAACTGACTTCCATAAATATCTTACACGCTACTTATGGTAATTTTGCAAACAGATTGACGCTACTCCAAAACATACAAAAAGCCTCAGACGTATCCGGTCTTTCGGAGGATGCATTAAAAATCCTTTGCGATGAGTGCCGTCAGTACCTGATAGATACCATACTGCAACATGGCGGGCACTTTGCCGGAAATCTGGGAGTAGTGGAGCTTACTGTTGCCCTGCTGAAGGTATTTAATACAGATTCAGACAGAATAATTTGGGATGTAGGACACCAGAGCTATGCGTGGAAAGTGCTTACCGGCAGACGTGATTCCCTTGCCTCAATCCGCTCATACGGAGGCATTTCCGGCTTCCCCAGGCGCGGTGAGCACCCTGACGATCATTTTGGAACCGGACATTCCAGCACTGCTATTTCCGCCGCCATGGGAATGGCTGTGGCTGCAAAACTGCAAAACAACCCAATACCGGTTCATATTGCCGTAGTTGGTGATGGTGCCCTCAGCGGTGGAATGGCATTTGAGGCACTGAACAACGCTGCTGCATCAAAATCCAACCTGCTGATTATTGTCAATGACAACCAAATCAGTATCGATGCCGGCACCGGCGCCATGAATGAACATCTGGCAAACATCAAACCGGGCGAACCCAACCTCTTTACCCAGCTTAATCTGGATTATCACGGACCCGTGGATGGTCATAACCTGACCGAACTGACACATCAGCTTTCGCGCATGAAATCCATGCAGCACCCCAGAATTCTGCACATCAAAACCATCAAGGGAAAGGGCTACGCACCTGCAGAAGCGGAACAGACCAAATGGCACAGCACTTCCAAATTTGTGAAAATTGACTCTCAAAAGTCCACACCGGTTCTAAAATGGCATGAAGCTGCAGGAAAAACCATGCTGGAAATTGCAGAAAAATTCCCGCAAACCACCGGCATTACACCGGCGATGCCCAGCGGCAGCGGCCTGATTGACTGTTTTGCCCGCCATCCAGACAGGTTTTTCGATACAGGCATTGCGGAACAGCACGCGGTTACTTTTGCAGCAGGTTTAGCTGCATCGGGCTTAAAGCCTTATCTGTTCATTTACTCTACATTTCTGCAACGCGGCTATGACCAGGTAATCCATGATATTGCCCTGCAAAATCTGCCTGTTGTGATTTGCATAGACCGGGCCGGCCTCGTGGGCGAGGATGGCCCGACACACCACGGAGCCTTCGATATTCCCATGCTGCGCTGTATACCCGGAATACGGATGCTTGCGCCTGCCACAGGGCATGAATTACACAGCATGATGATGGAAGCCGTTCACGCAGATTATCCCGTAGCCATCAGATACCCCAAAGGGCCCGTGCCTGAATATAGCCGGGATCCGGGCGATAAAAACCTGTTGAACCACCCGGGTTTTTGCCTGCAAAAAGGAGAAAAAGTAGCTGTGTTAAGCACAGGCAATGCCACAAACCTTGTGCAGCAGGCTTTTCGGACCAACAAGCTTGACGCGGCTCACTACCATTTCCCCGTGGTAAACCTCCACGATGAAAAAATGGCAACAGATATCGCCGGCAAATTCACCCGCATTATCACGGTAGAAGACGGAGCCATTACAGGTGGTTTTGGAGAAGGCTGGTCAGAGGCTTTGCACAAAAAAGGTTTTTGCGGAAGCATTAAACACCTGGGGATTCCCGATACTTTTATTACCCATGGCAGCAATGAAATATTGTATGATCTGTGCGGTTACTCGCCTGCCAAGATTGCCGAAACCATAACAGAAGCCTTACGTCAGGCTGCGGGTCCAGTTGTTGATTAATGCCTGCCCATCCGGAGTCAACACACTCTCAGGATGAAACTGCACCCCCTGCACGGGCAGAAACTTATGCCGTATCCCCATAATTTCGCCATTGCAATCCGCTATCACTTCCAGCGGCGAATCTTCAAGGATACCTTCCAAAACAAGGCTGTGATAACGCCCCACCTGCATGGGATTGGGTAAACCCGCAAAAACGCCCACGCCCTTATGCTGAACAGCATGCGCCTTGCCATGCACAGGCTCTGAAGCCCTTACGAGCCTGCATCCGTAATGCAAACCAATAGCCTGATGGCCCAGACAAACCCCTAGTACAGGCAATTTGTCTGCTACTGCTGACAGCACCTCCATCAGCCTGCCCGCCTCGCCGGGTGTGCATGGCCCGGGACTGATAACCAGTCCGCGGTACATCCCCTGCAGGATTTCCTCCGGATCCACATCATCATTGCGCCTTACCGTAACATCAGCACCGCTCAGAATGAGGTAATGCACCAGATTCCAGGTAAACGAATCGTAGTTGTCTATGAGCAGTACTTTCATGAAATCACTTTTTCAGGTTGCCGGTGAAAAATGCTTTTCCGTAGTCGGGCTCAAAATAGGCCACATCGGCCCACTCTCTTCGCTCGTGCATCTTTGCCGCTGAGGCACAAAGCCAGGAAGCATCGAGCGTTTCCGTAAACCCGGGATAACCGTCAAATGCCGGTACCAACTGTTTCAGCTTTGATAGGGCATTGCCACAAAAAACCACCTTTCTTCCCCTGTATTCAATCCACGCGTCTTCAGACAATATCTTGGCAGCCAGAGGCTCTTTGCATTCAAATGATGCGTTGTAAATGGCAAAAAACACTTCATCGCGGCGCGCATCCGTCATGCATATATATACGTCGGCATCAACCCCCGACAATGCAGCCATCCTGGCCGTCATTTCAAGACCGTCGCAGGACAACAGCGGAACATTCAGACCAAAACAGATACCTTTGGCCAGACTGGCTCCAATCCTCAGTCCGGTATAGGATCCGGGACCTTTATTGACGGCAACGGCTGAAATACCCTGTCCCTGCGATTTTGCAAACGCAATGCACTGCGCGGCCAGCACCGGAATTTGCTCCGCATGGGCATTTTCCACATCAGAATATAATTTTAGAACGCAGTTCCCCCCGCTGTCAGCCAGTGCAACAGAACCAACAGCTCCCGAGGTTTCAATGCAGAGTATCATAGGGGATTCGACATTTTTTTAAAATGTCCGTTCAGCATAATTTTTTCTCTCATATCACGCAAGGCACTGAGTGATGAAAGCAGATTTTTCAAATGATTGATAACGTACAACTGCCTGTCTGACATGGACGTAAGTGCCGCAAGTTCCAACTCCTGCTGTAGCTGCAGACCGCATTTGTGCACCCAAACCGGGAAATCTGCCGCTGGATCGGGGAATTTACCTCCGTCAAACTGGGTATGTGTGTAAAGTTCCCTCAATAAATCTGCAATCCTAAGCTTTAGTTCTTTGTCCTCGTTATCAATAAAGGGCAGATCCTGTACAAATCCTCCGCCATACAATTTGCCTTTGGCAACCGGATGAAAGTCCATAATCTCAAACCTGGAAAGGGCAGTACATTCTACATCCATTTCTCCGCCCGGCCATGTTTCTATGAGCGTTACAGCGCCCAGCTCCGCTCCGGTCCCTTCGAGTTTTTTTTCAAAAACCACCGGCATCCCGAACGATGTATTTTCTTCCATCACTTCATGTATCAGCTGCTTGTAACGAGGCTCAAAAATGTGCAACCGCACTTTTTCCCCTTCAAAAACAACAAGTTCCAGTGGAAACAATGGCAAATACTTCATAAATAATTGCAAAGCTAATTCAAAAATCTTTTGGCCTTGTTTTGAGGATGCACTTTCCTCAACATTATTATTATTCCTAATCCATCTTTCACATTAGCCTGATTACGCTGCGATGAGCCCTGCGAAAAAGGCAGTTAAATCATCTCAATTGGATTACCTTTGCAATACAAAAAGCAACATGTCTGAAGAAGTATATATTGTAGGCGCCATGCGCACCGCCATGGGAAGTTTTAACGGAACCCTTGCCTCGGTAAGTGCTCCGCGTCTGGGAGCTGCAGCCATCAAAGCAGCACTGGAAAAAAGCGGGGTATCTCCCGAAGCGGTTCAGGAAGTGTATATGGGTTGTGTGCTGCAGGCCGGCGTTGGCCAGGCACCTGCACGCCAGGCTGCCAAGTTTGCCGGAATCCCCGATAACGTACCTGCCACCACCATCAACAAAGTATGCGCCAGCGGCATGAAATCAGTTGCCCTGGCGGCTCAGAGCATTTTGCTGGGCCACAATGACGTGGTGGTTGCTGGCGGTATGGAAAACATGAGCATGGTTCCGCACTACTTAACCAACAGCAGAACCGGAACCAAGTATGGAAATATTACCATGCTCGACGGGCTGCAGCATGACGGACTCACCGATGTATACAGCAACTCCGTGATGGGAACCTGCGCCGAACTTTGCGCCAAAGAATACGGCTTCAGCCGCGAAGACCAGGATGCCTTTGCCATTGGCAGTTATAAAAAATCTGCCGCTGCATGGGCTGCCGGAAAATTCAAGGACGAGGTAACTCCCATCACCATCAGCACCCGCAAAGGGGATATTGAGTTTGCCGAAGATGAAGAATATAAAAATGTAAACTTCGACAAAATACCCGCACTCAAAGCGGTTTTTGCCAAAGATGGTACCATTACCGCAGCCAATGCCAGCACCATGAACGACGGTGCTGCTGCGCTGGTGCTGGTGAGTGGCAAAAAACTGAAGGAACTGGGATTGAAACCCCTGGCCAGGATTGCCGGCTTCGCCGATGCCGAGCAGGCACCCGAATGGTTTACCACTACCCCCAGCAAGGCTTTGCCCATTGCTGCACAGCGGGCAGGAGTTTCCGTTGCTGACCTGGAATTTGTGGAATTCAATGAAGCATTTTCTGTGGTGGGTTTGGCCAACAATAAGATTCTGGGCCTAAACCCTGAAAAAGTGAATGTTAATGGCGGTGCGGTATCCCTCGGGCACCCGCTGGGTGCATCAGGTGCGCGCATTCTGGTTACCCTGGTTCATGTGCTTCATCAGCAAAACGCCCGCTGGGGCGGCGCCGGCATTTGTAACGGCGGTGGCGGTGCAAGTGCCATGGTCATAGAACGCTGCTAAAAACTTATTTGCTTACCGTACCAATAAACACGGTCTTATCTTCGTTTATTGCTTAATCATGGCAAGCCGCTTTACCCTCTTATGTCTGTTGATTTTCGGCAACGCTCTGTCAGCCCGAACACCCGACAGCACAACGTTTAGGATACTGACAGAGGGCGAAAACCGCCTGAAAACCATCGCACCAAAGTTTATTGCGGCCAGGACTGATGAGGAAAGAACAGATGCAGCGTGGCAGGTTTACCGAACATTGGACAGCCTGCTTGCCCTGCCCGAAAGCTTTGATTACGGGTGGGATTCTTTAAAATCAAAAACCGTATCTATTCTGACCTCTCCGGACAAAAAAGTAAAACTCTACACCTGGAACCTGATTCTGACAGACGGCAGTTTCAAACACTTTGGCTATCTGCAAACACGCAAAAAAAAGAGCATTGAGACCTACCCGCTGCTGGATACAACCACACAACAAAGCAAGGATATTGCGGATGAAGAACTGGATCCGGCAGCATGGCCGGGTGCCTTGTATTACAAACTGATTCCATTCAAAAAAAACCGTAAAACCATGTATCTGCTGTTTGGTTTTGACGGAAATACCATCCACAGCAACAAGGCCGTGATGGAAGTACTGTGGCTTTCCAAGGCAGCACCTGTGTTTGGCTACCCTGCCTTCCGACAGGGAGAAGACGACCCCAGCGCGGAGTGCAGAATCATCATGGAATGCCACAACGATGTTAAGCTGTCTTTTTATTACGAAGAGAAAAAGCACATAGTGATTGCCGACAAGCTGGCACCATCCTTCCCCGAGGCGAAAGATGACCGCTACTACTACATCCCCAGCGGCGATTATGACATATACAAAAGAAACCGCAGGGGAACATGGATTCGCAGTGACTTGAAAGACTGGGATCTGGGCCAAGGGGAAATGCGTCCCGCACCTGTTCCAAGGCCTGCGCCACCGGCACCCTCAGAAAAATGATTCATTTTAGAGGCAAACGGCAATCGTTTGCATTTTTGCTGCCGTTTCATCCCATTCGGACACGGCATCGCTAAGTGCGTTGATTCCGGCACCGGCGTGCAGTATTGCCCTGTTACCCAGCCATTCGCAGCAACGCAGATTTACCCATAAATGTGGTTTACCCTGTTGGTAAAAACCGATAAACCCGGTAAACAATCCCCTGCTTTGAATTTCGAATTTCTGAATCAATGACAGGGCCTTATCTCTTGGTAAACCACCTACCGCAGGGGTGGGATGCAACCTTGCTATCAGGGGCTGAATACTGTTTGCTGATAAATCAAACCGATAACGTCTGACCAGATGCAACAAAGCACCAGCCCTAACCACTTCTGCCTGCCCGGAATCTATGATATTCGCCCCGGAATCTGCCAATACCCCTTCCATAAATTCCTGTGTGGCTGCATTCTCCTCCTTTTCCTTTTCGGTCCAGCCGACCTGCTCATCCAACAAGGTTCCTGCCATGGAAACCGTCTCCCAGGTCCCACCAACGGACGGTTGTATCAGAATTTCGGGCGTAGCACCCAGCCACGTGCCAAACCGGGGATGGCTCACCAGACTCACAAATGCTTTGGGATAACGCAAACAAGCCTCCATAAATGCTTCATACAGAGAAACCCTCGTAGATACTACTGTTTGCCTGGCCGCTACAACCTTACGTACCGTTCCCTGTAAAATTTCCTGCTGTATTTTTTCAATGTAAAGATCCCACCCGGCACGGCTCATTTCCGCAGGTTTCTCTTTATCGGCAGACACAATGGATGCTGTCCATATACGCAGCATGGCTTCATCTTCTACCAATGCACCTGAAAGATAAAAGACGGAGATACCCGAATCCCAGGGTTTAAAGAAAAAACCTTCTTTTACACAAACATTTTCTATGGCTGACTCCTGAAAATCACCCCTGATACCGACCGGCATTTCACCGGGCTTGCGCCATATCGCAAATCCGTTGTTCATGGTTTGGCCACTACCGCCAGCGTAATTGTTCCCTTACAGATTCTGCTGCCCTTCTGATTGAAGATGTTCACATCCCACACCTGAGAGGTTTTCCCGAGGTGAACCGGAGTCGCCTTTCCCAGCACCGTTTCGCCTTTAAACGCAGGTTTTACATGATTGCAGGTAACGGCCTGCCCAAAAGCCACGTGGGTGTTGCGGTTAAGACAGAGATTGCCTGCCATGCTGCCCAGGGTTTCAATCAAGGAAAGGGAAGCGCCACCGTTAAGCATTCCCAGCGGCTGGATGGTTCGCTCGTCTACGGGCATTTCTGCACAGAGAAAATCAGGACCCATTTCGGTAAAAACAATACCCAAAGCGGTGTTTAAGGTATTTTGACAACGCTCGTTAAGCGCTGCAATGGTTATATTCGCAGGGTCAAAAAAAATGGATTCCAATCTGTTGCAAAATTCTACCTCAGAGACCACAAAAACAATTTATTTAATAAGGCACGGCCAAACCGATTTTAACCGACTTGGAATCGTTCAGGGATGCGGTGTAGATACGGATCTTAATGAAACAGGACTATGGCAGGCCCGGCGCTTTTTTGAAGCATACCAACACATGGAGTTTGGGCATATTTTTGTTAGCCGGCTTAAAAGAACCCACCAGACTGTGGCTCCTTTTACCCGGGAAAGAAATATTCAACCTTTCATTGTTCCCGAACTGGATGAAATCAACTGGGGGATCATGGAGGGCGAAGTCCCAACACCTGAAAGCCATGAGGAATTCCGGCGCATGGTTGCCGCCTGGCGAGCGGGAAATTTGCATACTGCGGTAGAGGGAGGTGAAACACCGGCTGCCTTGTTTGAGCGCCAGAAAGAAGGGTTAAAAACCCTCGAAAAACAAATGACAGATAAACCGGCACTGGTATGCATGCACGGCAGAGCCATGCGCAGTTTTTTATGCCTGCTCACCAAACATCCGCTTCAGCTGATGGATGATTTCGAACACAACAATGTTTGCCTATATGTGCTGGAAAAAGCCGCTAATGAAGAATATTACCGCATTATTCTGCACAATTGCAGTGCACACCTGCAGTAGTAAAGCGTATTTTTGCAATCCGGTGAGCGACATCCAAATCAGTATCATTGACCGCGAAGGGCAAACCCACAGCGTGGCGGCACCTACCGACATGAACATGAACCTCATGGAGGTATGCAGACTGCATGAATTACCCGTAAAGGGAGAATGTGGCGGTATGGCCATGTGTGCCACATGCCAGATATACATAGAAAGCAATCACGAGCTGTCTGAGCCATCCGATGATGAACTTGCCATGCTGGACCAGGCTTTTTTCGTAAAAAACAACAGCAGACTGGGCTGTCAAATCCATATCAGGAGCGAACTTGACGGTTTAATTGTTCGCCTGGCTCCGGAAAGCTGATATTTTTTCAGTTTTTCTTGATACATCCAATATTTTTCATTATTTTTGCAGTCCTTTTTTCGGAAAATGGCAAATCATAAATCTGCAATCAAACGTATCAGGGCTAACGAAGCCAAGCGGGATTTAAACCGCTACCAGCATAAATCTGCCCGTACTGTGGTAAAAGCAATCCGCAAAGCTGAGAACAAAGGCGAAGCAGAAGGATTGTTGTCCAAGGCTTTCAGCATGCTCGACAAGCTGGCCAAGAAAAACATCATACACAAAAACAAAGCGGGCAACCTCAAGAGTAGCTTGAAGAAGCACGTGGATTCACTGGCATAAACTAACCAAGCCTTATAATGAAAAGCCACCTCCCGGTGGCTTTTTTTATGGTTTGGTCAGCAGCAATCGACAATTAGAACACAGCCATTTTTTCTCGGAAAACAAGGTTCTGGCAGTTCCTTTGGCGTCGTTCATCAAACATGACGGATGCTTCTTACAATGCGGCAACCCCAGGTTATGGCCAACCTCATGCAAGGTTACCAGGGTAAGAAATGTATCTCGTTTGTTTCCAAACTGTTTTAATCGATGGTCTGAAACGATACATGCCTCACCGGGCTTGTAACCCAGCCCGAATATTCCCCAGTGTGGATGGGGCCCCTTTTGGGTGAAGATATCGCGGGTACTTACCCCCAATATACGATTACAGCCGGCAGGCTTGCGGTCTATTAACCATTTAAGCATAAGCGGTGCGCTGAAACGTTGTGTATTTTTCAATCTGCAGCTCTCCGGCATTTTAGAAGGAGGCAAGATCCGGATTTTCATGCCGTAAAAAGCACTAAGCTCCGCAGACAAAAGCCTTATTTGCCCGCTTTCAATACTACCCAAGGGTAAAATTGCCGTAACGGTTGAATCCTTTTTTTCTCGCGGAGATTCAGAATTGGATGGGCCGGAAACACAGGAATGCAGGAGCAGAATAACCGGGAGACCATACGCGCATTTCATGGGATTAAAACGCTTATGGCTGAGCATTTATTATCATTCGCCGTGAACGAGCGTTCCTACGGTTTCGCCCTGTAACAAACGGGTAAAATTACCAGGTTTGTTCATATCAAAAACGATGATGGGCTTTTTATTCTCCTGGCACAGGGTAATGGCGGTCATATCCATTACTTCAAGACCAAGGTCATAAACATCCTTGAATGATATGGTATCAAATTTTTTAGCATCGGGAACCTTTTCGGGATCGGCAGAATAGATTCCATCCACGCGGGTACCTTTTATCACAACATCAGCCTCGATCTCTACAGCACGAAGCGATGCTGCCGTATCCGTGGTGAAATAGGGATTGCCTGTACCGGCTCCAAAAATCACAACCCTACCCTTTTCCAAATGACGCATGGCTCTCCGGCGGATAAAGGGTTCTGATATCTGCTCCATTTTAATGGCTGAAAGCAACCTGGTAACCAAACCGGCCTTTTCGAATGCCCCCTGTAATGCCATGGCATTAATCATGGTGGCAAGCATGCCCATATAATCGCCCGTTGCGCGATCTACCACACCACCCTGGGCTCCTTTAAGCCCCCGGAAGATATTACCGCCACCAATAACAATGGCAATCTCAACACCCAGTTTCGATGCTGCCTTTACCTCTTCTGCATATTGCTCAAGCATCTTGGGATCAATACCATATTGCTGGTCGCCCTGCAGGCTTTCACCACTCAGTTTTAAGAGTACGCGTTTGTATTTCATATCGGTTTTTATGGGTATAAAAAAAATCCCCCAAATTTGGGGGATTTTTTTGAAATGTTATTATCCTAACTGAATTCTTTTGAATTGTTTCACAGTCAAGCCGGATTCAACCTCGCCAAGCATTTTGCCAACGGTCTTGCTGTTGTCTTTAACAAATTCCTGGTTGAGAAGGGTGCTTTCCTTGTAGAATTTCTCAACCTTGCCTTGAGCAATCTTGTCCAGAATAGCTTCAGGCTTGCCTTCAGCACGAGCCTGTTCACGGCCAATTTCCATTTCGCGGGCTACTACATCGGCAGAAACGTCAGCCTTGTTTACTGCAATAGGATTCATGGCAGCAATCTGCATAGCTACATCCTTACCTGCAGCTGTGTTGGCCTCAGATGGGGCATTGTTCAGTTCTACAAGCACACCAATACGGTTTGCGCCGTGAATGTATGAAACCACATTTTCTCCTTTAACCAAGGCATATGCAGTCACATCAATCTTCTCACCGATTTTGGCAACTTCATCCATCAAACGACCAGCGATGGTTCCACCGCTGATGCTTAAATTTTTGAGGTCTTCAAGGGTGGCAGGCTCGGCATTCAAAGCAGCTTCAGCAATTTCTCTGGCAAAAGCTACAAATGCTTCATTTTTACCAACAAAATCTGTTTCGCAAGTGAGTTTAATGGCGGCACCTTTTTTGGCATCGGCAGAAGTCACTGCAATTACAGCACCTTCAGAAGCTTCGCGGTCGGCCCGGTTGGCGGAAATTTTAGCTCCTTTTTTACGGAGATAATCCATGGCCGCTTCGAAATCACCATTGGTTTCGGTCAGGGCCTTTTTGCAATCCATGAGACCGGCTCCGGTCATTTGGCGCAATTTATTTACATCAGCAGCACTAATGCTCATAGTTTTTTTATTAAAAGTTGAATGATGGTTACTAACTAAAATACGGATCAGGCTTCGGAAGCTACTGCCTCTTTGTTCTCGGCATTATCTTCTTCAGGCTTCTCACGGCGACGCTCCTGCATACCCTCGATGATGGCATCGGCGAGTTCAGAAACGATCAGGTTGATGCTTTTTGAAGCGTCATCATTTCCGGGAATGGCAAAATCTACTACAGTAGGATCTGAGTTTGTATCTACCAGACCAAAGCTGGGGATACCCAGACGATGGCTCTCAGCAACTGCGATGTGCTCACGTTTCACGTCAATCATCAGGATAGCACCGGGAAGCTTGCTCATATCTTCAATACCACCCAACATGCGGGACAGTTTTGCTTTCTCACGGTCCAGCATCAGACGCTCTTTTTTGTTGATACGCTCGAATGTGCCGTCAGTAGCCATTTTATCAATGTTCTGCATGCGCTTGATGCTGCGGCGAACAGTCTGAAAATTGGTAAGCATACCACCCAGCCAGCGCTCGGTAACGTAGGGCATGTTGGCACGTCTGGCGTGTTCAGCCACAATTTCCTGCGCCTGCTTTTTGGTAGCTACAAAAAGGATTCTGCGGCCCGACTTTGCGATATTGCGAATTGCGGCTTTTGCTTCTTCCAGTTTGGCTTCGGTTTTTTTCAAATCGATGATATGGATACCATTCTGCTCCATGAAAATATAGGGAGCCATTTTGGGATTCCACTTGCGGGTAAGGTGCCCGAAGTGTACACCGGCATCCAGAAGATCTTGTTGGGTATAGGCCATGATTTATTATTAACGCTTAGAGAATTGGAAACGCTTACGGGCCTTTTTCTGACCGCTTTTCTTACGTTCTACCACGCGTGAGTCACGGGTCATGAAACCGGCAGCTCTTAAAGCGGGTTTGAATTCGGCATTCAAATCGGTGAGTGCTTTGGCAATACCCAGACGGATGGCTTCTGCCTGACCGCTGATACCACCACCACGCACATTCACGTTCACATCGAATTTGCCTTCGTTATCGGTCACCGATAATGGGCTCGAAATCGAAGTCCTGTGCCAGGGCAAAGGAAAATAGGATTCGAATTCGCGGTGATTAATGGTAATTTTACCGTTTCCTTCTTTGAGATAAACGCGGGCTACTGCCGCTTTTCTTCTTCCTGAGGTGTTTTGCATAATTTGGCTCAGATATCGAGTTTCAGATTTTCAGGTTTTTGTGCTTCATGAGGATGTTCGGTGCCTTCGTATACGTACAGGTTGGTGAACAACCTGCTCGCCAGACGATTTTTGGGCAACATTCCTTTAACAGCCATTTCAATCAGCTTGGCAGGCTTCACATTCTTGGCAAGGGTAGAACGCTGTCCACCGGGAAACCCTGTGTGGCGCAGATATTCCTTCGTGCCCATCTTGTTGCCCGAGAGCTGAATTTTCTCGGCATTGATAACGATTACATTATCTCCGCAGTCTACGTGCGGGGTAAAATCGGGTTTGTTTTTGCCGCGCAATACGAAGGCAATTCTTGATGCCATGCGGCCCAGATTTTGACCATCAGCGTCTACAACAAACCAGCGTTTGTTGACAGTAGCCTTGTTGGCCGATACAGTTTTGTAAGTACTTAACGGATTCACGTTGTGCGTTTCCTTTTATTTTTGGGGTTGCAAAAATAGCCAAAAACATTTGCTAAAACAAGTTATCCCCAACTTTTTTTAGCGAAGCATAAAATTAACACGAAAATCCGTGGGGCAAAGTCTGTTGATTGAGCCGGAAAATCCTACCAGTCTTCCTCGTCGGGCTGGTACGGACCGCGCAAAGCTCTTCTCAATCCTTCCACAAACTCCTTCACATCGCGGTCGGCTGCAAGCAAAAAGATATCGGTGTTTTGAAAGCCTTTTTTCACCCGCATGTAATATTCATGGTAGGTGCGAATCATTCTGGCCTCAGCGCCTCGCTCCACCTCTACATGCACAAAATTACCAAACTGATACTTAAACCGGCTTTCCTGGAAGCGAATCGCAAATCTGTACTCAAGTAACCCGGACTGCCTTTTATTGTAATCATTGGTCTGAATCACCATGGGAGTGGTAATCTTCATCACAATTTTATTGCCTACCACATTTTCGAGTACCCAGGTTTTATCTTTCATCTTTTCCTTGCCGAAACGCTTGGTGAGATAACGCATGGCCCGCCAGTACAAACTGTCAGCCCCGCAGGTTTCACAGTTTTCGTCTTCAACAACACCGGAGTAATAAATAATCTCTCTGAGTGTATCGAAGGGTGGCATAAATCGCTTGTAAGGCACACGTGGCTTGATTTGCACATCCGACGATGGCTCAGATTCGCCCCATCCGCCACCTGCCGGGGCAGTTGTATCAGCGGCAGTACTGTCTGTCCCTCCGGGACTTCTCCAGTCGGTTCCCCACGCTTGGGCAGAAAGGGCCTGAAAACAACCCACCATGATTATACATACAGGCAGAATTGCCTTCTTAAAAGTACTTGTTTCTGTCATGTTCTTCCTTCTCCGGTTCAAAAGATATGCCGAATTTTCGGCTGCGAATATACTTTCACTAAAAGTGATGTGAGGTTTTTACCTGAAGCTTTCTTTGTCCACATTGTCAGTTCTGTGCAATATAATAAACGTTCCGGAAGGTAATTTATTGTGGCGTTTGAAATCTTCCTTTTGAAAAAATCGCAGGCTTGGGCCTGTTTTTTCTCCACGCAATTTGCTCGTCGAGAGGCAATTTTATAACAGAACGGCATACTTCACTGCAACATCCTTCCAAAAGGGCGGCGCACTCCGGGCATTGAATAAACAGAATATGACAACCCGTATTGGCGCAGTTTACATGGGTATCTGCGGGCTTTCCGCACTGATGACATGAAGCTATGATTTCATTGCTTACCCGCTCAGCAAGTCGCTGATCAAACACAAAATTCACCCCGTGAAATTTATTGTCGAGGCCTTTTTCATTCACCTGGTTCACATAATGGATGATACCGCCTTTTAAATGATACACCTCGTTGAATCCATTGTGTTTCATCCAGGCACTGGCTTTTTCGCACCGTATGCCACCTGTACAATACATGAGAATGCGTTTGTCTTTCTCTTCCTCAAACTCATCAATTACACCCTGTAGCTCATCTCTGAATGTATCTGCCTGAGGACACCGCGCATTTTCAAACCTGCCCACCTCACTTTCATAATGATTGCGCATATCGATAACCACGGTAGATGGATCAGCAAGTAACCGGTTCCACTTCTCCGCCTCCAGGTAATTTCCCGTATCGGCGGGGTTAAAAGTAGGATCGTCAATACCGTCTGCCACAATCTTGGGCCTTACTTTTATATCCAGCTTGTAAAAACCTATTTGCGACTCTTCTATGGCCGTATTCAACCTCACATCATGCAGAAAATCAACCTGGCGGATTGCCTTTTCAAAAGCGGCCATGCTTTCCGAAGGAAGGGCAATCTGGGCGTTGATACCCTCTTCGGCCACATAGATTCTGCCCACCACTTCAATTTCTTTAAGGGATACGTACAGGGAATCTCTGAAAAGCGAAGGATTATCTATGGGATGATAGCGGTAGAAGGAGATGGTGGTGTATGGCCTTTTATCGGCCAGCATACGCGCCTTCAGCTCCTCCCGATTCACTCTGTTGTGCAATAACATGGCCGGGGAAGATTTTAAAGCCTCACAAAGTTACAACATACCTGCCACCCTTACCAACATTTGCGGCACAATAAATAAAACAATAAAATCGTTTCAAAGGAAACACATTATGAGATATCTATTTGTAACAGCATTATTCTTAGGCACATGGATAAACAGTTCGGGCGAATCCATTCAAAAACTCATCGAAACCGGGAAAATTAAAGCCCTATTCAGATCATCGGGCGGGCATCAGGGCTATTGTATAGAAATGAAGGTGAAAAACCTCACTGCAAATACCGTTGCAATTGATGTGGAACCGGGACGGCGCCTGGAGGCAGATACTGCTTCAGACCAGGATATGCTGATTGTGAAAGACCAAACCATCACTCTGGCTGTGGGTCAGACATTTGTGGGCAAAGTATTTGCATTCTGCTGTCAGGCAAAAGACAAGTCACCGGCCAAAGGTCATTCATTCAAGGTTGGAGCAATGGCTTCCGCAGCTCTGGTAAAGCTGGCTCAGTTTATCAGCAAGAACAATTTCTCAAATCCGGCCGTACAAAACGCCATATGGGTGATTTCGGATAAACACAACCTGAGCAGTGTATATGAAGGCGACAAACAGGAAAATGCCGAATTGCGTCAGGTAACGGCAGAACTGGCCGGAATTAAACTTCCCTGGTACTACATCAGCTACAAGGCACTGCCCGGCATGGTTTTTTCTGACAAGGCATCTACCCTGTCGGGTAATATTGAATACACGCTTTCCAACAATACCGCCGTGACCATTATTGTGAAAAACACCAATGGCATGCTCATCAGAACCCTGATGGAAAACAAAGTCCAGCATCCCGGAAAGCAGGTGGTTCCGGTGTCTTTCCCGGTATCAGGGCTGAGCAAAGGCAAATACCAGATATGGGTGCTGGATGACAACACCAATATTGTTCATGGCCGGGAATTTGAACTTTAGTGCCTCCGTGCACTGTCCACCACCATTACCCAAACCGGCATTTCGTCGGTTGGGTAGTGATGCTGCCGCATGAAATAACGCCTGTTTAACGAGTCCAGATGAGCCATGCTACTCACAATTACAGTATCGTAGGAATCATATTGGTAATCTTTACCAATCTTGAGGGCAAGGCCTTTATTCTTTAAAACAGCAGCATAGTACTTTTCTATGGGATAATACGCACCTACATGCCATTTTGCCTGAAAAGGAAGCCTCCCGGATTGTTCAGCCTGATGAAGCACTTTGGCTGCGCTTACCCCCTCGGTATAGGTATTATGCCTGTAATTTTTATAATAGCCAAGGACCATGATTCCTGCAATGAACAGGGACCAGTTCCAATGAAAAACGGGATTATTGTGCTCGGCCATGGGCAAAATCACGAGAAAAGCCATCAGCGGAATTGCGGGAGCCACATACCAGTATATGCGGGTAGCCGAAAAACTAATGATGACCACAAAAACCAAGATACCCAACAAAATCCTTAAGTACATTTTTGTGTGCGTATCCTTTTTTATGACAAAGCCGGCAAAAGCCAGCATTACGATAAATCCCATGAAATATTCCCTCCAGATCACATCAGCATAGTAAAACCAGCTGGTATGATGACCTTCATTGGGCCTGAGATAGCGGCCTGAAAACTCATTTTCAGCCACGGCCTGCCAATAACCGGGCGTAAGCCACTCGCGCATTCCGTAATAACCCATAACCACTGAAGCAGGAATGAGAAAGAAAATAATTATTCGCTTGTAATCCAATACAGCACGGGGTTTAATTGCATAACCCATAGTGAACCATACAGGCAGCCACATGGCTGCGGCTACACCTTTGGTTAGCAGGGCAAGCGAAAACCATACTGCCATTGCTGTCAGCGATTTTCCACGGTTGGGATTTTCCAAAAAAATCAGCCATGATAATGTAGCCAGAAAAATAAACAGGGTAAGTATGGCATCATAATCGCCGGTTCTGGTTACGTGGTAGGTATTAAAACCTCCGCAGCCCAGCATTACCGCCACCCATGCGGCAGCGGTAGTGAAGCCGCTGCGCTTATGCAAATAGCGAAAACCTGCAAGAATCAGTATACAGCCTGCAACCGCAGAGGGCAGTCGTAATGCCAGCAATCCCGGCCCCAGCAATTTCATGCAGATCCATTGCAAGAGAACCAGTAAATGGGGTTTTGTATTCCAAAAATCAGGTATTCCGTCATACGTAGTATACCAGAGATTGCCTGACTCCAGCATTTCAAGGGCATTGTTTGCCTGTCGGCTCTCATCCCAAAGATACATGGGTACGGCATCCAGCCTGTAACAAATTACCCAAAAGGATAACAATAAAAGTAAAGCTACAGATACCTGCTCTGCAATATACCCGGCATCCTTACTTTTCGGCACCATAGGTCCGGGTGTATTCATCAAGGCTCGGCAATCAGAATTCTGCCCGTAAACGACTGTTCATCAGATTGCATTCTGATAAAGTAAATACCTGCATTGACTTCGGCAGGAATGTTTATGCGGCCGTCAGAGGTCTGACCACCAAAGCAAACGGCACCCGACGCAGAATACACGGTGTAGTTATATTTTTTACCGACCGGAACTGAGACCTTCAAATCAGCACCTGCATTAACAGGAACAGGGTAAACCTTCACATCCGGCGACACATGTTGTTTTGTACCCACATGGCTAATCAGCACAGGGATATCTGCCGTATCCCGGCATCCATTGCTGTTGCTGGCAACCACGAGTTTTACCGTGTAGTTGCCTTCCTGTGCATACTGATGCGTGCCGGGCAAACCGGTTGTTTTTGAACCGTCG
>CANHQZ010000013.1 GCA_947463125.1 Flavobacteriales bacterium
AATAACTTTGCGCTTCCATTATGCTGAACTACCGCAACACCCTCTACGCCAATTACCACAGCACCCAGAGCGGCCGGGCCTCACTTACCGATGCGCGCTCCCTGTTTGAGCGCGAGAAGCGGCAGTTTGCCCGCGAAATATTACCCTTGCTCAGCGTGCCCAAAGATGCTGCCATCTTCGATATGGGTTGCGGATCGGGCAGTTTGCTGAAAGCCCTGCAGGAAGCGGGTTTTGCCCATGCCATCGGTATGGATATTAGCGAAGAACAGGTGAATGTGGCGGCTCAAATGGGGGTGGATAAGGTAACCCTCGGCGATGCCCTGCAACACGTGAAAACTACCAATGCGGCCTACGATGTAATCCTTGGCGCCGATATCATTGAGCATTTTACCAAAGACGAACTCACCGAATTGCTGCAAGGCATCCACCGCGCCCTGAAACCCGGTGGGATAGCGGTTTTTCGCACACCCAACCTGGATGCACCCATCAGCAGTGCGTTTGCCAACGGCGACTTTACCCACGAAAACTACCTCAATGCCAGCAGCGCCCAGCAAGTAATGATGGCCTGCGGATTCAGTAAAGTAGATGTGAAGCCATCTGTGATGTTCATCGAAAATCCGCTGAAAGAAATGCTGAGAAAAGTGCTGTGGGCCGCCCTAAAACTGAAGCTGAAGCTGACCCTGTTTGCTACTGCACGTAGCAGCCGCGGCATTGTACTTACTCCCAATATACTGATTTTTGCGCAGAAAAACAAATGAAAAAGACCGCATTGATTACCGGCGCTTCCAGTGGCATTGGCCTTGCCTGTGCCGAACTGCTGGCTGCTCAGGGATATGATTTGATACTCACTGCACGCAGGCAGGAAAGGCTGAAAGAAATTGAGTCCAAACTGACGGCATCACACAACATTTCTGTCCAAACCCTTTGCCTGGATGTGCGCGACAAAGCGCAAGTAAACGAAATCCTCGGGAAAATGGATGCGCCCCATGTGCTCATCAACAATGCCGGGTTGGCACTCGGACTCTCGCATTTCTACGCCGGCGATACCGATCAGTGGGATACCATGATTGACACCAACATCAAAGGTTTGCTGTATGTGAGCCGCACCGTGGCTGAGAAAATGATTGCGCGCGGCACCGGACACATTGTGAACATTGGCTCCATAGCCGGCAAAGAAGTGTACGAAAACGGCAATGTATACTGTGCCTCCAAGCACGCCGTGGATGCACTAACCCGGGGCATGCGCATTGAACTCGCCTCCAAAGGCATCAAGGTTACAGGCATTCATCCCGGTGCCGTGGAAACGGAATTCAGCATTGTGCGCTTTAGTGGCGATGCGGAGCGGGCCAAAAAAGTGTATGAGGGTTTTGAAAACCTGGTGGCCGCCGATATTGCCGATGCAGTGGTATGGGCCGTTACCCGGCCCGAGCATGTAAACATCAACGACATTATCATCATGCCCAAGGCGCAGCCTGCCGCGGGAGTCATTCACCGCAAAACCAACTGATGAGCAACAAAAACAAGCATAAAGACGGTATCGTATATAGTACCGACCCTAATTTTCGCTACCAAAGCGAAGATGAGGAGCGCGATACCCTGCCACCGGCACAGCAGTGTTTGTATCTGCGACGTGAGGTGCGTAACGGCAAACCCACCATCGTTATAAAGGAGTTTGTGGGTAAGACGGATGATTTAAAAGCCCTCGAAAAACAGCTCAAAAATCATTGCGGTGTGGGTGGTAGCAGCAAAGATGGCGATATCCTCATACAGGGCGATTTACGCGATAAAATCAAGGCTTTTCTGGAAAAGCAGGGCTACAAAACCAAAGGTTGAATTAGAAAAGGGAAGGGTTGTTGCCCTTGTGCTGCATGCGTCCCAGGTGCTGATAGGCGAGGTGTGTAGCTTCGCGGCCACGCGCGGTGCGCATGAGGTAACCTTCCTGAATCAAAAACGGCTCGTAGACTTCCTCAATGGTTCCGGCATCTTCGCCCACTGCTGTGGCAATGGTATTCAGGCCCACAGGGCCACCCTTAAATTTATCGATGATGGTGGCCAGGATGCGGTTGTCCATGTCATCCAGCCCATGCGCATCCACATTCAGAGCGTTCAATGCCACACGGGCTATTTCCAGGGTGATGGTTCCGTTTCCTTTTATCTGGGCAAAATCCCGTGTACGGCGCAGCAGGGCATTGGCAATACGCGGGGTACCACGGCTGCGACGGGCAATTTCATAGGCCGCCTGATCTTCAATGGGCATGTTCAGGATGGCCGAACTGCGTTTGATAATGCCGCTCAGTACTTCGGCATTGTAGTATTCCAGCCTGAAATTGATACCAAAACGGGCGCGAAGCGGGGAAGTGAGCAAACCGCTGCGGGTGGTGGCGCCTACCAGTGTAAACGGACTTAAATTAATCTGCACGCTGCGTGCATTTGGGCCCGTATCAATCATAATATCGATGCGGTAGTCTTCCATGGCGCTGTAGAGGTATTCTTCCACCACAGGACTTAAACGGTGTATTTCGTCGATAAACAATACATCGCCTTCTTCCAATCCGGTTAGCAGGCCTGCCAGGTCTCCTGGTTTTTCCAGCACTGGGCCGCTGGTAATTTTCATGCTGCTGCCGAGTTCGTTGGCCACAATGTGGCTGAGAGTTGTTTTTCCGAGTCCGGGAGGACCGTGCAGCAGCACATGGTCCAGTGCTTCGCCGCGCATGCGCGCGGCCTGCACAAATACCTGCAGGTTTTCCAGAATCTGGGGCTGTCCGGCAAAATCCTCAAACGACTGGGGCCGCAATACTTTTTCGATTTCGCGGTCTGCTTTGTTGAGGTGGTCTCTTTCCGGATCCAGGTTGGGATTCATGGGTTTACTGCAATATACGAAAAAATCAGCGGATTACCAAATTTCTGAGTCGTTTTTCAACGGCATCACTCACGGGCCAAAGGGGCTGACGTACCACGTTTTCGCACAGGCCCATTTCATTTAGCATTACCTTGATGCCACCCGGACTTCCGTCGGCAAAAATTGCCAGGGCGCCTTCCAGAATCTGGTTGTGCAGTTTGCGTCCTTCATCCCAGTTGCCCGACAGTGAAGCCTTTACCATTCCACTAAACTGGGAGGGATACGCATGGTTGATTACTGAGATAACCCCGGATGCACCGCATGCCAGCATGGGGAAGGTGAGGGCATCATCACCGCTGATAACCAGGAAATAATCCGGTTTGCGGGACATCAGCTGCATTACCTGTTCCATGTTTCCGCTGGCTTCTTTTGTGGCAACCATGAGGGGCAGCTCGGCAATGCGGCACTGTGTTTCCCAGGTCATGTTGCTGCCGGTTCGGCCGGGTACATTATAAATGATTACAGGCAACGGTGCCACATCTGAAATGGCTTTGTAGTGGTGGTATATGCCTTCCTGATTGGGTTTGTTGTAGTAAGGTGATACGCTCAAAATGGCGCTGAAGCCGCGCAGGTTTGTATCCTGCATTTTCCCACAAACAGCGGCTGTGTTATTGCCGCCAATGCCCAGCACCAGTGGTAAACGCCCGTTATTGGCTTCGCGGATGGTATCAATAACTGTTTGTTTTTCGGCCTCCGACAAAGTAGCACTTTCGCCGGTGGTGCCGAGCACTACGAAATAATCGGTTCCGTGGGCAATCTGGTGCTCCACGATGGCTGCGAGGGCTTCGGTATCTACGCTGTAGTCCTTTTTAAACGGTGTAATTAGCGCTGTGCCGGTTCCTGTTATTTCGTTCATGAGTTAGGTGTTTAACCGATTTTATGCAAATAATGTTTCAAATCGGCGATATATGCTTCTATGCTTTCTGAAGCAGGATTTCCGAGCAGGATGTCGTAAAAAGGGAGGGATTTTTCGCGGTGAAAACCAATACGGCAGGTAGCGTTGGTGAGGCCTGCAATACTTTTCAGTGCGAGCCTTCCGTCAAGGTTCAGGTTGATGAAATAATCAAACCGTTTGGCAAGCAGTTTTTTTACCTGAGCGGTCTTGGGCAAGCCAAAGGTATTAAAATCGTTCTTCAGCAGGTGAATGTGTGTGTCCATTTCAAACAAACGTCCTTTTTCACGTTTGTTGGCATGATGATAGACCACGGTTTCTACGTTTTTGCCTTCCTTTTTAAGAAAGTCAAGAAACTCGTTGATGTATCGTGCGTCCGTTTCCCATTGGGAATCGTCCCAGCTTATGAGAATGTCAGAGGCTTTCTCGAATGAACTTATCAGGCGGATTCGTTCTTTCTCGCGACTGCGCTTGCTCAGCAGCCTCACTCCGATGGTGGTTTTAACGCCCGACATAAGTTAATGCAAATCTAACAAAAAGGAAAACCAAACAATCGACGCTTTATCCCCATTAAAACAAGGTGGTTTGCGACGGTTTTTGAGGTTCGGCAGGTTCTGATGACGCCTGCTCCTTGGTGCTTTCGCCGATCATGGCAAACAGGTCGTCTTCAGAAATGATTTTTACGCCCAGTTGTGTGGCTTTTTCCAGCTTGGCAGGCCCCATACCTTCACCTGCCAGCAGGTAATCGGTTTTGCTGCTCACACTGCCGCTGCATTTACCGCCGTGGGCTTCTATTAGGTCTTTGGCCTCATCTCGGCTCATTTTACTGAAAACCCCGCTGATAACAAAGGTGAGTCCGGCGAGTGAAGTGCCTGCCTGCGCCTGCTCTTTAACCATGGTTTCCATCTGCAATCCGGCTGCCCTAAGCCTTTCAGCCAATTTACGGTGTTCGGGAACGGCGAAATACTGAACCAGGCTTTCTGCGATGACCTCGCCGATTTCATCAATACCCAAAAGGGTTTCCTTGTCGGCTTGCATAAGTTTGTCCATGCTGCCCAGCGCCTGTGCCAGCTTTTTGGCCACCGTTTCACCTATGTACCGAATGCCCATACCAAACAAGACCCGTTCAAAAGGAACATTTTTGCTTTCCTGAATGCCGTCAATGATGTTTTGAGCTGATTTTTCGCCCATGCGTTCCAGTTGCAGCAAATCCTGTATTTTGATATCGTATAAATCGGCAATGTCTTTCACCAGTCCTCTGCTATAAAGGGTTTTGGCCATTTCGCTGCCGATGCTGTCTATATTCAGGGCCTTGCGGGCCACAAAATGCTCTATTTTGCCGATTACCTGCGGGGCGCAACCGTCTTCGTTGGGGCAATAATGCTGTGCTTCGCCCTCGCGGCGAATTAGCGGCATGCCGCATTCCGGACAGGTAGAAATATAAACGGTGGGAACGCTGTTTTCTGTGCGTTGCGAAAAATCCACACCCGTTATTTTCGGGATGATTTCTCCGCCTTTTTCTACAAATACCCTATCGCCCACACGCACGTCCAGGCGCTCAATTTCATTGGCATTGTGAAGGCTTGCCCGTTTCACGGTAGTGCCAAGCAAAAACACAGGCTCCAGTTCGGCCACGGGGGTAATGGCGCCGGTTCTTCCCACCTGATAGGTAATATTTAGCAAGCGGGTAACGGCACTTTCTGTCTGAAATTTATAGGCAATGGCCCAGCGGGGGATTTTGGCAGTATAGCCCAGTTCTTCCTGCAGTGCCAGCGAATTGACCTTAATGACAACACCATCGGTGTCAAAACCCAAGTCATGGCGTTTTTCATCCCATTTTTCGAGAAAACGCAGCACTTCATCAATGCCATTGCAAACTTCAATAGTGTCGGCGGTTTTAAGGCCCCAGGACGTGGCAGCTTCGATGCATTCGGCGTGGGTTTTGAAGGGCATGTTTTCACCCAGCAAATGGTAAAGGGTAATGTCCAGTGGCCTTTTGGCTACCTCGGATGAATCTTTCAATTTCAGACTTCCGCTGGCCACGTTACGCGGATTGGCATAGGCAAGCTCGCCGGCCGAAACCCTTTCCCGATTGAGTTTTTCAAATCCTTTTCGGTGCATGAATATTTCACCGCGGATTTCAAACTCAGCGGGGAAATTACCGTGCAATTCTGTGTTCAGGCTGCGAATGGTGCGCACATTGGCGGTCACATCATCGCCCTGCACACCATCACCGCGGGTGACGGCCTGCAAGAGTTTGCCGTTTTCATAGAACAATGAAATGGCCAGGCCATCGATTTTTAATTCGCAAACGTATTCGATTTCGCCCCCGATGGCTTTTCGGATGCGGCTGTCAAATTCCCGCAGTTCGGTTTCGTTGTAGGTGTTGCCCAGCGAAAGCATGCGCCTGCGATGCTTTACAGTTTCAAATTCATTGATAACACCGCCGCCGACCACGCGGGTAGGGCTGTCTGTATGTGCGAGGTCGGGGAATTGCGACTCCAGGTATTCCAGCTGTTTCAGCAATCGGTCAAACTCCAGGTCGGAAATAGTAGGCTCTGAAAGCACGTAATAGCGGTAATTGTGTTCCTTCAGTGTGGCCGTAAGTTCGTCAATCTGCAGTTTTGCCTGTGCTTTGTCCATTTCGTCTCAAAAATACGTATTAATGAGCCGATTTTGAGGCGGCTTTAGCGGTAATGTGGAATATTTTACCCAAGTTTGCAGCATGAAAATCTCCCCTGATACCGTGGTGAGTGTTACCTACACCCTCACCCTCGATAATGGTGCCATTGCCGATGAGGCAGATGCCCAACAGCCTTTTATGTTCATTCATGGCATAGGCCAGACCTTGCCTGCATTTGATGATGCCCTCAATGGCTTAGCCGCAGGTGATGCATTTCAGTTTTCGCTCACTGCCGATCAGGCCTATGGAAACCCCAATGCAGACTGGCTGATTAGCATTCCCCGTTCGGTTTTTTCCGGTGAGGATGTGCCCGCCGATATCTTACATGTGGGTGCAATTCTTCCCATGCAGGATCAAAACGGCAATCCCATGGACGGCAAAGTGGTAGAGATAACAGACGAGAACGTTAAGATGGATTTTAACCATCCGTTGGCCGGCGAAGCCTTGCATTTTAAAGGAACGGTGGTTGAAGTGCGCGCTGCCAGTGCCGAAGAACTTGACCATGGCCATGTGCATGGGCCAGGCGGGCATCATCACTAAGGTTTAGAAGTTCATTTGTGCCTGTATGCGCAGCAGTTGTCCTTTTTGACGATTGTCCTGAAGTGCGTAATCTTCAAAGCGGCGGTCTGATATAGTATACATAACCACCAGTTCAAAGTTTTTGCCTGGCTGCCATTCTGCACCCACTTCAAATTCTTTTAAACGGTAGCTTCTGGCATCTATTTCATGCTTTTTACCTCCATCGTAAGTCTGGTATCTAACAAATGGAATCAGGGTTTGATGTTTGCCTTTGAGCATATATGACAATGTCACGTAGCCGCCTTTTAGTCTGCGGTTTTCAACAGAATCAGTAATTTTGTTGAACTCCGGGCCTGTTCCCACATTGTATTCTGCTGTTATGCCGAATGGCTTTGGGTACAGAATAAACGACGCTGCTGAACGCTGATCAAGATATTCACTGCTGGCCACCTTCTTTGTTTTTGAATTGGTGGAAAGCAGAACGAACTTTCCGGTATAAGCCTGAATACCCGGCTCTATAATTTGGTTTCCAATACTAATAGGGTAGGATAGACGACCAACAATGTGGGGACTGTTGTTTCTTTCTGTTTGGTTGGCGGTTTGGCCATTGTAAGCTCCAAATGCAAATACACCATAGTCTCCTGAGCCTTTATATCCATCGCGAACCAGGTCCGAAAATACTTTGCGGGTTTTTGACGGTGCCCAGTAGAAAAAAGCCCCAAGGTCACGCTCGTTGGAAACAGCGCTGTTCAGTGCATCATTACGGTCGAGGGCTAGGCGGTTTTGGCTGGATTGCATGTTTTCAAAGCCAAATGGAACTTTACTTTGTCCAATCCTCAAGCGGAATTCATTCTCTTTGTCAAATCCAACATCAAAATAAGCATCGCGCAACTGAGCTACATGGCCTGTAGTTCCGGCAGATGATGCAAAATCGGGTTGAACGTAAAAATATACCTGTTTGGATAGTTGACCGAAAAATATGATACGCATCCGCCTGATGAAAAAGCCACCATCTTTACCCCATGAGCGATCACACTGTTCGCATTTTAACTGACCGTTGGTTTCCAGCAGACGGTTGTATCGAACCTGCATGTATCCGCGGATACTTACCTTGTCAGCCCAGTTGCTGGTTTTAGTAGGTGTTTTGAGCAAGTTACCGGTGTCTTTTGTTGTTTTGTCTGTTTGTGCAGATACGTTTGCAGTGGCCATCAAACCTGCGGCTATTAAGCAAACATTGAATATATATTTATTTAATGTTAACACAAGCGCAAAGAAATGTTTGGTATATGTTAACGAGTGTTAAGATAACATTAACATTAAATTATTGATGTGTAAACATGGAGCGCTTGATAGTGTTAAAATGTCTTAACCGAGTTGTTTTTGTCTTATTCATACCTCGGGTCGGGCAGATAGGGGAGTTTTTCCATGTGCGAAACCGCGATGCTGTAAACCCCAAAATCATCCGTAACAATGCCGGTAAGCCGGTAAATGCCCCTGCCTTTGAAGGGGAATCGCCTGAGCACATCCGGAAAGTGGAGCGTGTCGAAGAAATGCCCGGAAGCATCCAGCCAGGTGCCAAAGTTCATTTCCTGCCCTTTAATGGTGCGTGTGGGCTTAATCGTAACCAGGTATCCGAAAATCTTCACCATCTTTTCCTGCATGCCCGGCAGGTGTTTGCTCAGAATGGGTTTTTCGGGCAGGGTGCAGGGTGGCAGCATGGCAAATGGGCTGCAGAGCGGGAATCCCAGCAGCTCTATCTGTTCGTAGGCATCTTCGAGCGTGCTGTGGGATAATTCAGGCAATACAAAGTCTTTGGGTGTTTCCCTGAAAAGCTTTTCGGTAACCGGTGCCGGCTTTTTTCGGTTGGTTAGCCAGTGGGCTTCCCACATCAGCGCTTTGCGGCTTTTGCCGGTAAATCGCAGCGCCCCGATACGGATGAGGATTTTCAGCTGCTCAAGACCGGGTTCCACACGTTCCTTGAAGTCATTCAGGCTCAGATACGGGCCGTTTATATTTCGCTCCGCCACCATGCGCTCTGCCAGCTTTTGCTCGAGTGAGGCTATATGCACAAATCCCAGGTACATCTTACGGCCGTTGATGTTGGTGAGGTAATCGCTGTGGTTGACACAGGGCGGCTGTATGTCGGCCCCGCACATGCGGGCCCCGTGCAGGTAAAATTCGGTGCGGTAAAAACCGCCGAAATTGTTGATGACACCCACATAAAACTCCAGTGGATGGTAAGCCTTCAGATACAAGCTCTGGTAACTTTCCACGGCATAGCTGGCGCTGTGGCCCTTGGCGAAACTGTAGCCGGCAAAACTCTCAATCTGGTGCCATACTTCAGCCGATAATTTTTCGGGGTGTCCTTTCTCTTTGCACAGCGTAAAAAATCGGTCTTTTACTTTCTGAAACTCCTCGCGGCTGCGAAACTTGCCACTCATGCCGCGCCGCAGCACGTCACTTTCAGCCAGGCCCAGCCCGGCGAAATGGTGTGCCACTTTTATCACATCTTCCTGATACACCATAATGCCGTAGGTGTCGGGCATAATCTGCTGCAAAACAGGATGAGCTTCTTTCCGTTTTTCGGGATTGATGTGCCGTTCGATGAAGCTGCGCATCATGCCGCTGCGGGCCACACCTGGACGAATTACGCTGCTGGCGGCCACCAGGGTTAGGTAGTCGCTACATTTGAGTTTGCGCAGCAGTTGCCGCATAGCAGGACTTTCCACATAAAAACAGCCCATGGTGTGCCCGCTGCCGATAATCCGTTTGATTCTTTCATCGGCCTTGAATTCCTGTATGCGGTGAATGTCGATGTCTTCGCCCTTATTCTCCTTTACCAGCCTCACGGCATCCTTGATATGTCCGAGCCCGCGCTGGCTGAGGATGTCGAATTTGGCCAGTCCCAGATCTTCAGCTTCCAGCATGCTCCACTGCACGGTAGGAAATCCTTTGGGCGGCATGTCCAGCGCGGAGTAGTGGTAAATGCTTTTTTCGCTGATGAGAATGCCGCCTGCGTGAATGCTGCGGTAATTGGGCAGTTCGTGCAGACGCAGTGCATGTCGCATGATTTGTCCGGCCAGGGTGTCGCGCTGCTGTGGCCTCACCGATTTGGAAAGTGTTGCCCTTTCACCAATACCGGGTGAGACATACACCGCCTTGCCGTCGCGGATTTTATGTCCGGCCTGCTCTTCCAGCATGGAAGGAGAGAAGTAGGTGGGTTTTTCCATCAGGTGGTCGATTTCTTCTTTGGGCAACCCAAATACTTTGCCCAGCTCGCGCACCACGGCATTCGACTGAAAGGTGTTGTAGGTGGCCAGCAGGGCGGTGTGTTCGCGCCCGTGTTTTTGAAAGATATAATCGGTCACGGCATCGCGGTCCTGCCAGCTGAAATCCAGGTCGAAATCGGGCGGCGATGTGCGGTAGGGATTGATGAAGCGCTCGAAGTAAAGGTCCAGGTCTATGGGATCCACATCCGTAATGCGCAGGCAATAGGCCACCATGCTGTTGGCGCCGCTGCCCCGACCCACATAGAAAAAACCCTGTTCGCGTGCAAAGCGGCAAATATCCCAGCTGATGAGGAAGTAGGCGGTAAATCCCAGCTCGTAGATGAGTTTCATTTCGCTTTCCAGCCGCTGCTTGGTGGCATAGGTGTATTTCGGGTAGCGATACCGCAGTCCGTCCATGGCCAGGTCGGTCATTAGCCTGAAATCCTCATCGGCATTGCCGG
Organism: Flavobacteriales bacterium; assembly: GCA_947463125.1. Taxonomy (GTDB): domain Bacteria; phylum Bacteroidota; class Bacteroidia; order NS11-12g; family UBA955; genus RGEC01. The sequence goes on from CANHQZ010000013.1 coordinate 10,724, forward strand.
TAAAGATTTTCTTATTTTGGTTGCCGCCAAAAACAGATCGGAATGTGCACCGCTGCATAAGGCGCAGGGTGTTTTCCACCAAAAAAGGGGCATCGGCATATTGGCGCAGCCATGCATCGGTGTTTGTCAAGCAGTCTTTTGGATGTCCGGTTTCGCCGGGGAGCAGTTTACTCAGCAGGCAATTGCCTGCAATGCAGCGCAGCAGGCGGTGGCTTTCAAAATCATCCGCATGGCGGAATGTCATCGGCTGCATGGCCAGCAGTTTGGAGGTGTGTTTCTGCCACAGCGATAAGCGCAGTTTGCCCAGCATTTCGGGCCGCACCCCAATCCATTGGTTTTCGCTGGGTTTTGCAGGAAATCCTTTTTCCTGTGTGCGCTCAAAAGGGAAAATAAAATGTACGTTTTCCAGCTCCGGAGGCCATGCAGGCAGTTTTTTGCCCGCCAGCCGGTATTGAGACAGGAATCGGTTCATTTCGGCAAAGCCGGTTTCGTTTTCGGCTATTCCTACATACAGGCATTTGCCTCCGGTTTCGCCGTCCCTGAAATCGATGCCTGCGCAGGGTTGTAGCTGTGGGTATTGTGCGGCTTCGCGAAAAAAATCGGGGATGCCGCTTACGTTGTTGATGTCGGTAAGGCAAACGGGACAAGGTTTCGGACTTGTTTTACCCAGCGATGCAGCCATCTGCAGCAACAGGTCTTTGGGCGAGAGTATTCCATACCGCAAACTGAAGTAAGAATGGCATTGCAAAAACATATGATAAAAAAATTAACAATAAAAAGTCATTAAATATAGCAAAAAAGAATGATCTTTTAATAATATATCCCAAGGAAATGGGGTATAGCGGATTCTGATTTCTTACTTTTGCTGACCAATACAATAATGAAGCGTTGTTCTTTAATAATCTTGACACTGACTCTGTTGCTGAGTAAACGGTTGCATGCCCAAACAAGCCGCTATGATTTGCGCTTTTATCACAAGGATAAGAAGGGTGCATTTTATATGTATTCTGATACCACTCTTGTTAAAATTAGCGATGATGGCAGTGAAATTAAAAAATCCACCGAAGAGAAGCTCCCCATATTCTTTAGTTTGAATGGGGGGGGAATTGTTTCCGGATTTTATACAGGTGAAGTTACCAAAATCAAAACAGAAGAGGGCAAATTTCAAATTCCCCATGGCGCAGGTAGTTTGACAGAATCCAATTTGGTTGCTGCCATTACATACAATGGTAGTTTCTACAAAGGGGTTTTTCACGGAAAAGGCAAATTGGTGACCCAAAATTTTACCTATGAGGGAGATTTTGCAGCCGGGCAGAAAAACGGGAAAGGCAAAATGTTATATGCCAATCCAAAAGAAGAATATAACGGAGACTGGAGTGATGATAAACGTCACGGAACCGGTACTATGTGGTATAAGGATATATCACGTTATAGCGGTGCTTGGCAGAATGATAAAAGACATGGCATTGGAAGACTTGAATTTCCTCCCGGATTCGAATTGCCAATTTGTGAGTATGGTTCACTTAGGGCTAAATCTCTTGAAAGTACTTGGATAAATGACACGATCAATGGAGAGGGGGTTTTAACCTATGATGAGGTAAGGCCTGAAAGGAAATTGAGTAGGCAGGAAGAGCAAAATGCGATTAACCCTCAGAAAGGAGACTATGTGGAAGAAAAAATAATTCCGAGAGAGGGATCAAATAAAAAAATAATATGGAATGGATTAAATCCTACCGGTGAATTTAAAGTAGTTTTCACCAACGGAAATCAATATAACGGTAAAATGACGAAAGGTAAGCTGGATGGTAAGGGAGAGCTGTATTTTAAGGTAAAAGGAGCTGAGGAGCAGGGCTACAAAAATGGAGTATGGGAGAATGGATTGTTTACGGGCAAGGCTACCTTACCTTTAGTTCCTAAAGGATATTACAAAGGTAAATTAGTTAAAGACCAAAAACAGGGGGAGGGTGAGATTAAGTATGACGATGGAACTGTTTATTTGGGCAATTGGGAGAATGACTTGCGCGCAGGAAAAGGTAAATATACTTGGCCCAGCGGTAGTTACTATGATGGAGAATGGAAAAACAACCAGATTAATGGATTTGGAACTAAGGTTATTAAAGGATACAGTATCTGGAAATGCAATTGGAAAGATGAGATTCCTTCCGATACGGGTGAGGTTACCTTTGCCACTGGTGCCAAGTATGTCGGAGGTGTAAGCGGAAAGAAAGATGGCAACATAATACGTTATTTTTTTCATGGATTTGGCCGTTTTTACCAAAGTTTCCCATCGGAAGATACCAGTATGCGCAATGATTCGTCCTATGTAGGTAACTTCAAGGAAGGGTTGCCACATGGAAAGGGAAGACTGGAGAGGAATTATGTGAATCAAGAAGATAATTTAATACAATTGATTTACGATGGTAATTGGGTTAATGGATTGAAGCAAGGCTATGGAAAGCAGGAAATGCATTTCATGATGGGCTTTGAATCTTTTGATGGCGAATGGCAAGGTGGTTTAAAACACGGAAAAGGTAAAATGTTCGTAACCGGAGAAATGACAGAAACCACCTACACTGGAACTTGGAACAACGATAAAATGTCAGGTTATGGGGAATCATATACAGAATTCAGTAATCCGGAAAATAATGCAATCGAGAAGGTTACATACAAAGGACAGTTTGCGGAGGACATGAAAAATCGTCAGGGAACTGAAATTTCCGATGAAGGTACCTACACCGGCGAATGGAAAAATGATGTCATAAATGGTATGGGTAAAATGATCTATAAAAATGGACGGATTTATGAAGGTCAATGGGCAAAAGGGTTGCCAAATGGAGAAGGTAAAATGCGTTTTGCAAACGGAACTATTAAACAAGGTAAATTTATTGATGGTGATTTTGGCATGTTGACAGATATTGATGGCAATGTATATAACACAATAAAAGTAGGTACACAGTTATGGATGGCTGATAACTTAAAAGTAACACGCTATCAAAATGGTGACCCAATTTCAACTACCAATCCTATTAAGAAGGATATTGCATATGATAAAAACCAACCCAATAAATATCAGTGGGTCTACTCAGGTGATGTTGAAGGCAGCCAAAAGTTTGGCCGTTATTATACTTGGTTTGCAGTTACTGATGCAAGAAATGTTTGTCCTGCTGGCTGGCGAATGCCTACAATTCAAGAATGGTGGACATTGGAAAGGGGTTTGATTCAAAATGGAGGAGCATCCGATTTTAATATTCAATTGGCTGGATACAGGTCTGCCTACGGTGATTTTGTTGATGCCGGAAGTAAGGCTCGCTGGTGGTCGTCCACAGATTATAGCAACTATGGAGAAGTTTGGAACATACATACAAAAAAGGATAGCTCGCCTGATGTGAATTTTAGTCATAACAGTAGTGAATTGTTTTGGGAGACATTTAATTCTTATACAGGTATGACTTTTTGGGGTGCTACGAAAACTACAGGCCTATCTGTAAGGTGTATTAAGAAGTAATTGATTATGCACTAATTGGTTTTGTGAACTTGTCACAATGATATGCTGTTTTTTCGTAAAATCTTCTACCGGCTGAAAGTGCTGCTATCCATGTTTTCGGCGCCTCTGTACGGAATTCGCAGGGTTATCTGCACCGCAAAGCAGTTACGCTGTTCAGCGATGAAGGCAACGCGGATGAATACCAGAAAGAAGTGTATGCATTTGCACGCAGCCTCTACGATGAAAAAAAACTAAGCGGTGTTCTGGATATCGGCTGTGGTTCGGCATTCAAACTGCTGGCGAATTTTCAAAATGCACCCAAGGCCGGTGCAGAACTCAATACAGACTGGCTCAAACAACAATATCCCAACGAAACCTGGTTCGCGTTTTCAGATTCTTCATGGAAAGCATTTCCGGCACAGTTGATGATCTGTGCGGATGTAATTGAGCACGTTCCCAATCCGGATGCATTTGTTGAGGATTTGCTGGAACACAGGGAATCAAAATATTTTGTTTTCAGCACACCCGACCGAAACCTGGATACATCACCCTGGAAGTTTGGTCCACCCAATAACGAGGCGCATTACCGAGAGTGGACGTTTGAGGAATTTGAAGGATTTTTGTCGCGTTATTTTAGGGTGGTTCACCATTCCATTAGCAACCATGAGCAAAGAACGCAGATGCTTGTTGCGGAGCGCAAATAAACCCCGGTAATTTTGGTATTCAACGGGTGTTATCGTAACATTGAAATCCAAAATGATTAACATATTGAAATTTATTGCGTTGATGCTTTTAACTGCCGCCTTACAGTTAAAAGCACAGCCCTTTGCTGTAGGCCACACCACCCTTAGTTTATCCGATGCATCTCGGGGCAACCGCAGTATTCCGGTGGAGGTTTACTACCCGGCAGCATCAGCGGGTGATAATGTTCCGGTATCCGGAAGTCGTAAATTTCCTGTAATAGCTTTCGGCCATGGCTTTGTAATGACCTGGGATGCGTATAAAAATGTTTGGAACGCCCTGGTTCCCGAAGGCTTTATTATCGCTTTTCCCAAAACAGAAGGCACAACATCACCATCCCATTCGGAGTTTGGCAAAGACCTGGCTTTTGTGCTGACTGCAATGGATTTGCAGGGTAAAAACAGTTCTTCGCTTTTCTATAACAAAGTAGATACCATGAATTGTGTAATGGGGCACAGCATGGGCGGGGGAGCGGCCTTTATTGCCACCTCGGTTTCTTCCAGGATAAAACACATAGCCACCCTGGCTGCAGCAGAGACCAATCCGTCGGCAATAAAAGCGGCATCAACGCTGAAAATTCCATCGCTGGTACTGGCGGGCGGCAACGACTGTGTGACACCACCTGCGGCACATCAGGTCCCTATGTATGACTCGCTGAAGAGCACCTGCAAGGCCTATGTCAGCATCAAAGGAGGTAGCCATTGCCAAATGGCAGAAGATAATTTTCTGTGCAATTTTGGTGAAGCCACCTGCAACCCTAAACCCACCATTTCAAGATCAGTGCAGCATCAGACATTATTTCGGTTTCTCATCCCATGGCTCAGATTTCATTTGCTGAAGGATTGTCAATCCGGACAAACCTTTGATTCGCTTGCCTCTATAGAAGTATCGGTTAGCGTGCGGAAAAATTGTATGCTTTGCCCTGTAAATAAAGTATCAGAATTACTGCCCGAGAGTATTTCCATATATCCCGTACCAGTGGAGGAAACCCTCACAATCCATGTTTCAGATGCTGTTAAAATTTCAGGTTGCGATCTGTTTTCGCCGGAAGGCAGACAGTTATTTCACTGGAATATAAATGTCTCCGATACAAGAAATGTTACGTTGAAATTGCCTGCGGAAATCAATTCGGGCGTTTATTTGCTGCGTGTCAGCAACGGTGCAGAACAGCGGACAATTCGAATTTTGAAGCGCTGACTACTTTTTCTCGTAAACCTTGTCCTTATCGGTTTTTACCACCTTATCGCCGTCGTACAGTGTTTTGGCAATGGCAATGCCGGGTGCTGAAACCACTTCATCCCCGGGTTTCAATCCTTCGGTGATTTCAAAGTAGTCCAAATCCTGCAAACCGGTTTTTACCTTAACTGATTTCAAAATGCCATTGTTATACAGCAATACCCAAGTGCCTTTGTCTTCTTTTTTGGGTTCCTCTGTCTGGCTTTTACCATTTTTGGCTCCCACATCCGATTTTTTGGCAGGGTTGCGGGTAGTAACGGCTGATATGGGCACGCATAGAACGTTATTTTTTGAAATGGTCTTGATGTCTACCGTTGCTGTCATTCCCGGCCTGAAAGGCTGATTTCTTCCCATTCCCAGGTCGGCGTAGCTCTCAGGAAGGATGCGCACCTTTACCACAAAATTGGTTACCTGGTCGGTCAATAACTGCGTGCTGTTGAATTTGGCACTGTTGGCAATCTGGGTCACAATTCCTTTGAAAACCCTGTCAGGATAGGCATCAACCTTGATATCGGCACTGTCGCCGTTTTTGATGCGCACAATGTCGTTTTCATTCACATTCACTTCCACTTCCATCACATTCAAATTGCTGATGCGCATGATTTCAGTGCCTGCCATCTGCGCGGTTCCTACCACACGTTCGCCTTTTTCGCTGTTCATTTGGGTAACAATGCCGCTGGCAGGGGCAAAGATGGATGTTCTGCCCAGGTTGCGTCTGCCTTCTTCCAGCCTGGCAGCAGCACTGGCGGTGGTGTATTTGGCGGCAAGGGCATTCTTTTCGGCAGAAATGGCGTCTGCCTTAGCCACCTCATACTGCACGCGGGCCTGATCCCATTCCTGTTCGCTGATGACCTTTTGCTCGTGGAGCTGTTTTTGTCTTTTGTAATTGGCTTCAGCCTGAATCAATGAAGCCGCAGCTCTTACTTTCTGAGCCTCACTGCCGGCCATGCCTGCCCGGGCATTGTCCAGATTAGCACTCAGCTGGCTGATGGTGGTTTCATACAGTTCAGGATTGATGCGCAAAAGCAACTGCCCCTGTCTTACGCTGTCACCCTCCATTACAGCCATTTCAATGATTTCTCCGCTCACATCCGCACTGATTTTTACTTCGCTTTCGGGTTGTATTTTCCCGCTCACACTCACAATTTCAGTGATGGTTCTGGTTACAGCCTTGTCCGTACTTACGCGTATTTCGGATTTGCCGCCCCGGAATATGGCTATCAGTAGCAACAGCAGCACAACAGAACCAATGGAAATCCAAACGATTTTTTTCTTTTTCATTTTACAGTGTTAAAGGTTTGCCCAGGTAAAAATCCAGTACCATTTTTCTGAACATATATTCATACCGAACCGAGGTTAGGTTGTTTCGTGCGGTTGTTTCGTTGGTTTGCGCCAGCTGTAGCTCAAATACATTGGATTGTCCCGCATCAAACCGTTTTTTCACAAACTCCATGTTTCTTTTTTGTGCATCCATGGCCCTAATGGCAGCCTGATAGCGTTCCATAGCCGAAGTAAAGTTGTTATAAGCTGAAACAACTTCGCTGTAAAGGTTTTGTACGGCTCTTTCAGCACTGAGTTTGGCTCTTGTTTCGTCCAGCGATGCACGCTGAGCGGTGTTTCTTGCCTGCAATTTACCATACACCGGCACAGACAAGTTGAAGCCCAATGACTGTCCAAAATTGTCTTTGATCTGCCGGTTAAAATCAATGGTTTGCAAGGTGTATTGAATGTTTGGTGCTTCTACAATATCGTTGGTGCCCTGCACGCGGCCTATAGGTTCAAAACCGGAAATGGTCATGGCTGAAACAGATTTTGCATTACTTGAATACACCGTGCTGAGGTTTCCTCCAACAGAAAGCACAGGCATCATGCCGCCCCTGGCGGATTTGCGGGCGTATGTGGCAGCTTTGTGTCTGAAAATGGCAGCCTGCACATCCGGTCTTCTTTTCATGGCACTGTCAAAAAGTTCCTGTTGGCCAGCCGGATAGGATTCCGGCTTATATAAGCTTACGGAAGGACGGATTATGTCGAAGTTGCTCTCCACGGGCAGTCTCAGTACCATTTTTAGGTTGGTAAGCGCAAGAATCTCCTGGTTCGCAGCATTGGTCAGTGCGGTTTGGTCGTTTGCCTTCTGTGCCTCAAGGTTGAGTATCTGCCCTTCATTCACCACGCCGGCCTCAAACAGTCTACGGGTTCTTTGCAGCTGCGATTCTGTGTTTTTTAGCGTTTCTTCTGCGCTGGATTTCAGTTCTTTGGCCTGAATAATCTGCAAAAACAGGTTGGCTACATTTAGTGCCGTATTTTGTTCCATGCTTTTGAGATCGCTTTCGCCTGCAAGCCAAAGGTATTTGCTTTGCTGAATTCCATTGCGGATTTGTCCGCCTGCGTATAGCAGCACACTGCTTTGCAATTGTAAATTGTTGCTGCTAACCGTGGTTTGAACAAACTGGTTCGTAAAGCGGTCAATACTTCTGCCTGACTGAAAAAATTGTCCTGCATTGATATTTGCATCCGGAGTGGCCGCAGCCATGCTGTTTTTCCAGTTTTGTGCTGCCTGCTTTGCAGAAATCTCCGCAAGCTGTACGTCGATATTGCTTTTCAGCGCCTGCTCAATGCATTGTTCCAAAGTCCAGGTTCCGGACTGGGCAGTCGCTGCCAGAGGCGCTACCATTCCCAACATCCAGATCACAGCGATACGCATACCGCAAAAATACTGATATCGGCGCCATGAAGCTATGTTTTCAGCCATATTATCGTGGAACGGCCAAATTCAGTGGATAAAAGGTGTGTAATTATGAATTTTTGGCAAAAAATATTTACACAAATGGGGTATTTTTGCGGTGCATCTGGTTCTCTGTTGCACACTCGTTCAATGGAGATGAAAAGGGAACTCCGGTGAAAAACCGGGACTGTACCCGCAGCTGTAACCCCGGCCCGCAAGGGCTTCGGCATTCTTAGCCACTGTTGAAGATACCAATGGGAAGGCGCCGAAATTAACAGGGGAAGTCAGAAGACCTGCCAGGCGCAAAACAAAGGCTCGCTTTCGGGAAGAAAAGCGCACTGTATTGGGGAAACCCGGTCTATTGCATTTTTCATTTTCGGGCGGCATAGCACCATGACTGGCATTTTATGCTGCATATCGCTTCTGCTTTCGGCTCCGGATACATTTCCGGCCTCAGATACTGCTGTTATCCACGGCAAGCGCCATCAGGTGGCATCGGTAGGAAAGAATGTAATCCATATTGAATCCGGTTCCGGCAATTTGCTCAATCAGGATCTCGCATCAGCGGGACTTAGTATCAGGCAGTATGGCCCTTCAGGAATTGGTACCCTGAGTCGCCGTGGCGCCGATCCCGCCCAGCTGCAAATTCTTTGGAATGGGATCGTGCTGAATAATCCCATGCTTGGTATGACGGATTTGAGTTTGTTGCAAAATGATGCCTCCACCCGAATATCGCTTACCGAAGGCAGCAGCGGATCTCTTTATGGCAGTGGCAGTGTAGGCGGCACACTGGCGCTTCAGCACGCCCATCCCGTAAAAATGGGAGAGCACGTTTCCGCATCTATTCTTACCGGCAGCTTCGGCAGGATGCAGGCGCATGGCGATTTTGGCATTCGCAAACGAAGATCTTATCTTGTCTGGGACAATCAATGGTTTCAAATTAACAATGACTTCCCGTATAAAATAGGTAACGAAAATGCCGGCAAGATGCAGTTTGCTGTCAGAGATCAGCTTAGGAGCCGCATTTCAGCCGGTTTTCATCTCAAAAAATGGGACTTTGGAGCACATGCTGAATGGCAAAATGGGAGTCGTGGTCTCGGCACATCGGCCGGTGGAACAACGTCTCTGGGAAACCAGGATGACGAAAACCGACGTCTCGCTTTGCATGCGATCTATCATACAAACAAAATTAAATGGGTGCAGCGATTCGGTGTGATTGATGACAGAATCATTTTTCAGATGCCGGGCAATGGGACACCGGACAGCAGCCGTTCTCAAAGCGTGCAGCTACAGCAGGAATTGCATTTTCACATCGGCAAGTGGAATGCCATCGCCGGTGCCGATCTTTGGCGTGTCACCGGCAATACGCGGCAATATGCCCGCAGTATCGAACAAGTGTTTCCGGCGCAATTTGTGGCGTTGTACAGGCAAAGCCGTAATTACCGCATTGCCGCAAGCAGTCGCTGGGAATGGCATGAACGAATTGCTGTGAATTCTTTGTCGGCCGAATATGCTATAAATAAAGCGCTGACTGCAAAAGCTGCTATCAGCAATAGTTTCAGGCGCCCTACCCTGAATGATCAATACTGGAGTTTCGGTGGCAATCCTAATCTCAGGCCGGAAAGCGGAGGAAATGCCGAAGCCGGCGTGGTTGCAGGTTATTCAACAGAACACGTAAATTGGGATTTTTCTGCAACATTCTGGATCAGATACCTTGACAATCCCATTGTTTGGCTGCCTGAAAACAACATTTGGTCTGCCCGAAACATGCAGCGTGGGGATTATCATGGATTTCAGTTTTCAACCCGGGCTACGGGTGAGCTGGGAAAGGTTCGCTGGCTATGGCAAACCGGGGTGGAATGGTGCAAGACAAGCATGCTCAATAACAATCATCGTTTTCATGCACTTTTTGTTCCGCGGCTATCCGGTGCCACATCCTTAAAACTAAGCAGAAAACGGTGGTTTTTTCACGCCTCCGGACAGTGGCAAAGCAGGCGCTATACCAGCACAGATAATTTGAGTTCACTTCCCGGATACGGCTTGCTATCCATGCAAACAGGCCACAATCTGGCATACCGGCATCACGCAATGGTGTTTTCGGCCGGTGCAGACAATATTCTCAACCAGGACTATGAGGTAATGCCTGGCAGGCCAATGCCGCTGCGCAGTTTTTGGTTAAAAGTCAATATGCAAATCAATAAAAACAACGAAAAATGAATATGGTAAAAACAATCTCTATTGCAATGCTGTGCAGTCTGGCATTGTCAGTTAATGCCCAGGTTGCTGAGGGCTTTGAAAATGCTTTGCCCGACACGGTAAATGTGCTCAATGGGAGCAATGGAAGCAAGTTTCATTATTTCAATACCGGTGAAATGACTTTTCCGGTAAAGTGGGATACTGCCTTTAAATACTGGGCGAGCGGCTGGGCTATGTCAAAAACTAAATACAACACCGTAGAAGCACCGGATTATGTAAAACATCTTTATGGGGCAGCTCCCGGTTCAGGAGTGGAAAATGCAAACGCAAAGTCTTTCATGGTGGGGCAAAGCGGAAGTTTCTTTTTTCTGCAGAGAAGAAATGCAAATGATTTTCCGCTGAAGGGGTTTTACGTGAGCAATTCAACCTATGCATACAACAGCATGAAGTTTGGCGATATGTTTGCCAAAAAATTTGGGGGTGCAAGCGGCAATGACCAGGATTCCTTTGTTCTCATCATTTACTGTTACAAAAAAAGCAAGCCGGTAGACAGCCAGCGGGTTGTGCTGGCCGATTTTCGTTTCTCCGATTCCAATAAAGATTTTATCCTGAATCAGTGGAAGTTTGTGGCCCTGAAAGATGCCTATACTGACAGCATTGCATTTGATCTGGTGAGTTCGGATAACGGGCAGTTCGGTATGAATACCCCTGCATTCTTTGTACTGGATGGGGTGGAGTTTTATGGTTTTAATTCCGTGAAAACCAAGCAGCAGTCATATAGGATTTTTCCCGTTCCTGCTACCGATATGCTAAATGTTAAATCAGAATCTGAGTTGATTTCTGCTACTGTTTGGGATTATTCAGGTAAAGCCCTGATCGGTGCAGTTGTGGCAGGTAACAGCGCTCAGATTCCGGTTGCTAAATTGCCGAATGGCACTTACGTGCTGCAGGTTGTAACCCGATCCGGCGCATTTACCGAAACTATACAGGTAGTGAGATAATGAGGATTTTGTCAGGCATCTTGGTTCTTACGGTTTTTCTTTTCGCATGCCGGAAAGAAAAACCGTTGCCTGAAAAAGTAAATGCCGGCTCAGGAACTGTACTGGTGCTGAACGAGGGAAATTTTATGTGGGCCAATGCCGGTGTGGATGTATATAACCTTGATTCGGCAACACTGCAGTCCAATGTGTATCAGAAAGTAAACGGAAAACCACTGGGTGATGTACTTCAAAGCGGTAGCATCATTAACGGCGATGTATGGCTGGTAGTTAATAATTCAGGAAAAATTGTGGTGCTGGACAGCCAAACACTGAAAGAAAAATACAGCATCACCGGACTGGGATCGCCGAGATATGCCGTAAAAGCCGGCAATCACGTTTGGATTTCTGACTTGTATTCTGGCAAAATACAGGTGCGCGATGCAACGGGAAAACAGCTAATTCAACAGATACCTGCGGGTGTATGGACCGAGCAAATGGTGGCAGTAGGGGAAAATGTGTGGGTGGCCTGCTATGATGGCTGGTTGAGGAAATATCATGCGGCTGATTTCAATATCATTGACAGCAGCTATGTGGGAAAAGGTCTTCGCTGGATCAGCAAGGATAAAAACAATTGCGTTTGGGCACTGGCATCTTTCAATGACAGCGGATACAGCCGTCTGCAGCAATGGTCTGAAAATGGCAGCAAGCTAAAAGCCTTTACCATGCCACTATCCGGCTATGCATCATCGCTTTGTATGAACGCAAAGCGTGATAGTTTGTATTATTTGGCCAATGGCCTGTATTGCATGGGAACAGAGACAGTGCAACTGCCCTTAAAACCCGTATTTACAAGGGCCGGGAGCAATTTTTATAACATATCTCACCACCCTCGCAGGAATCTGTTGTTACTCTGTGATGCCGCCGATTATGTGTCTAAAGGGAAGGTGTATCTGTTGGATGCATCCGGAAATGAAATTAGGTCTTTTACGGCAGGTATCATTCCCTCCGGCTTCGTGTTTTATTGATGCAGCCGCATACTCGGCACGAAATATGTAACTTTGAAGCCGTCTCCGATTGAAGCCGGAACTGTTTATGTCGGTTAAAAGAACCCTGATAAAGCGTGTTGACCTCCTGGTCCTTAGGTCCTACATAGGTCCGTTTATGGTCACATTCGTGCTCAGCATGTTTCTTTTTCTGATGCAGTTTCTCTGGAAATACATTGATGAGCTGGTAGGCAAAGGAATAGAGCCGCTCATATTGATGAAACTGATTTTTTACTCTCTGGCCGACCTGGTTCCCATGGCTTTGCCACTCACAGTTATGGTGGCAGGGTTGATGACGTTTGGCAATCTGAGTGAAAGTTTTGAGCTGGTGGCGCTCAAAGCGAACGGAATTTCTCTTTTCAGAATTCTTAGGCCGGTTTTTTTACTGATGCTCGGTCTGGCCATGCTCAATTTCTTTTTCATGAATATTGTGATTCCCAAGGCCAATCTGGAGGCCAAGGCTTTGCTGTGGGATCTTAGGCAGAAGAAGCCTGCCTTTAACATACAGGAGGGTGTTTTTTATCAGCAGATTGAAGGTTTTTCCATGCGCATCGGCAAAAAGCTCGCCGATAACGAGAGTGTGGAAGATGTTCTCATTTATGAATACAAAGGCGATGAAAGCAAGCGACTTAACGTTATCAGAGCTGAAAAGGGAAGTATGGTGCTTTCACCCGATAAGCGCACCTTGTTTTTTACGCTATACAACGGTGTGCGCTACGATGAAATGACCAAGAATCCGGATTATTCCCGCACAGCGCCTTTCAACCAGATGCGTTTTGAGAAACAAAAGATGATTATCGATCTCAGCAGCCTGGATTTAAAGTTTACGGAACGCGATGCCTACAAAGGCGATTACAGGCTTATGAATATTCGTGAACTGAACCGTGAGTTGGATACTGCGGATCTAAGAATCCAAAAGCAAAAGTCCGATAATGCTGGGTTTTTGGCTAGATACCTTCATTTACCCGGCGTACTTGGGAATAAACCTAAGCCGGAATTAAACAAAAACACCCCTTCAAAGTTGCGGTTCATCATGCCGAGGCATCAATCAGGTCAGGAGCAAGAACAGATGAATATTATTGCCGGTGCCATTAATAATGCAAGGGGATTTAAAGGAACCCTGGATGGTCTGATAACCGGGCTGAAATACGAAGAGGAACAGCTTGCACCTTACAAAGTAGAATGGCACAAGAAGTTTACTTTGTCGGTTTTGCTCATTATGCTGTTCTTGATTTCCGCGCCGCTGGGAGCCATAATAAGAAAGGGTGGCATAGGTATGCCGCTCGTAATTAGTGTATTACTCTTTGTGCTGTTTTATGCCATTAATCTGGTTGGTGAGAAAATAGGGAAGGAAGGAGTGCTGCCCATCTGGGCCGGTATGTGGATGAGCAGTGCCATTTTGTTGCCGGTAGGAATCTACATTACCGTCAAAGCGGCTTCAGACAGCGCCATACTTAGCCTTGAAGCCTATCAAAAGTTCTTTAACCGACTGTTTTGGGTAACGATTAAGAATGAAAACGGGGAAACGGATGCATCTGCCAAGAAAGAACTCCGTCTGCTCGCCCTGCTCAAAAGAAACAAATCATGAAAATTTTGGTGGTGGGCAGTCGCATTCCCTGGCCATTGCACGACGGTGGCGCCATTGCAACCTATCAGCTGCTAAAAGGTCTATCAGACCAAGGTGCGGAGGTGGTGTATTTTAGTTTCAATACGCGCAAACATTTTGTTGACCGTGAGCAGATTGAAAGGCATTTCCCATTTTGCAAAGTGGTGGATATACCGCTGGACGCGAATCCAACAATTACAGGGGCGCTCCTGGCCCTTTTGCAGGGTAAGAATTACAATATTTCACGTTTTGAGAATGAAACAGCAAAACGCCGGTTTGCTGATTTGCTGAGCAGCGAAACGTTTGATCTGGTGCAGCTGGAAGGGTTGTATGCAAGTCCCTTTCTTGATGTTGTCACTGAAGCAGGAATCCCTGTTGTATTGCGTCAGCATAATGCGGAGTTCCAAATTTGGGAACGCCTGGCAAAAAAAGAACGAAACCCACTGAAAAGCCTGTATTACAGAATATTGTCCGCTCAGTTGAAAACCTATGAGACAGGCATACTCAGACGCGTTCAGGCAATCGTGCCTATATCGCCGGCCGACCGGGATTTGTTTACCGCTCTTGCACCCGGAAAACCCATGTATCTGCTTCCGGTGGGACTCACTGAAGCGATAACTGACAGACCTGCGTTTCGGCCGGAGACTTTTTTTCACCTTGGCAGCATGGAATGGATTCCAAATGTAGAAGCAGTTAAGTGGCTGGTACATGAGGTATGGCCGTTGGTGAGATCTGCATTGCCCGAGGCTAAACTTCATCTGGCGGGTAAAGGCCTGCAAAAACAGGATAATCGCTTTAGCGGACCTGGCATTACAGTAGAAGGGGAAATTGATAATGCGCAGCACTTTATGCAATCTCACGGTGTGATGCTGGTACCTGTATTCGTAGCCGGCGGTATACGTGTGAAAATACTGGAAGCCTTTAATTTGGGAGTGCCTGTTGTTAGCACGGATATTGGTGTGCAGGGAATACACGCCGCAAATGAAAAAGAATTGCTGCTGGCAAACACAGCACGGGAATTTGCCACCGCCATGATTCGTATGCAACAGGAACCTGCACGGAGAGAATCTATGGTTGCAAATTCCCGCAGTTTGATTGATAGGGAATATCAAGTCGGTAAACTGATTTCAGGATTGTTGGATTTTTACCGCCAAATTCTCGATAGTACTCAGTTTAAGGACTGAAAAGGCTAATTGAAAGTTTGATATTTTTGTTCCTGAGTTTTTCTGTGTTTTGATTGCGAATCAAAAGCTGTAAATTTGTTGAAACGAATTTGAAGTTATTGTTCACCTATATCCGTCCCCAATCGGGAACCGTTTTGCTTGCATTGTTTCTGGCCTCGGTCTCTCAGATTTTTTCCATGCTCGACCCCTGGGTGGGCAGAAACATCATAGATCAGTACTTGCTGAAACACACTGCGTATTCGGGATCGGATTTTGCTTCAGGGGTTATTGGCTGGCTGCTTCTGGGTATTTCATTTGCGATGGTCAGTCGCATTGCCAAAAACCTGCAGGACTATTTTATTAATGTTGCGATGCAGCAGGTGGGTGCAAATCTTTTCATGGACGGGATAAAACATACCATGGAGCTTCCGTTTGAGGTCTTCGAAGACCGCCGAAGTGGTGAAACCCTGAATGTGCTGCAAAAGGTGAGAACAGATACGGAAAAGCTGATGACGATGGCTGTGGGTTTACTTTACGCCAGTGTGGTGGGAGTTTGTGTGGTTTTTGTGGCGAGCTTTATGGTTCACTGGTTGATTGCGCCTGCTTTTCTCACGGCGATGCTGGTGGTAGGCATTTCCAGTTCTTTTCTTAGCAGAAAAATTAAATCGGTTCAAAAAAATATCGTTGCAGAGACAGGTGCGCTTGCCGGAACCACCACCGAAAGTTTGCGCAACATTGAGCTGGTAAAAAGTCTTGGGCTTATTGGTCAGGAAATACGACGTATTCGGATAAATACGTTAAAAATACTGGGTCTGGAACTAATCAAGGTAAAGAAAATAAGAACACTGGGTTTTGTGCAGGGCACAACGGTAAACCTGATGCGCAATTTACTGCTGCTGTTTTTGAGCTGGATGGTTTTTACAGGCAGGATAACACCGGGTATGTATATTCAGTTTTTGTTCTACACCTTCTTTATTTTCAATCCCCTTCAGGAATTGGGAACCTTCATTCAGGTTTGGCGCGAAGCGCAGGTAAGCCTTTCGCGCTACAGGGAGTTGCTGGATACCCCGAGGGAGCCTGAGCCTGCAGAGCCGATGGCTCTTGGCAAAGTGGAAAAAATTGCTTTCACTGATGTTTCCTTTCGTCATCGCTCATCCACACGATTGGCACTTCAGCATATCAACATTACTTTGAAAAAAGGCGAAACCGCAGCAGTTGTGGGGCCCAGTGGCAGCGGTAAAAGTACTTTGGTGAAGCTGTTGGTGGGTCTCTACAAGCCTGAAACAGGTCAATTATATTACAACGACATTCCTTCCGGTCAGATTCAGTTATCTGAGTTGCGGAAAAAACTGGGTGTGGTAAGCCAGGAAAGCCAGCTATTCAGCGGAACTCTGAGAGAAAATTTGCAGTTTGTGAGTCCGGATGCTACCGATGAAGATATGCAGCAAGCGCTCATAAAATCAGCAGCCCAGGGCTTGCTGAATCGCTGCGAAAACGGCCTGGACACCACCATTGGGGAAGGGGGAATTAAAGTTTCCGGTGGGGAGAAGCAGCGAATTTCCATAGCCCGGGCATTGCTCAGAAATCCCGATGTAATGGTGTTTGATGAAGCAACAAGTGCATTAGACAGCCTAACAGAAAGGGAAATTACGCAAACCATTCGCGAAATCAGCAATCAGAAAGACCGCATCAACGTAATGATAGCACACAGGCTCAGCACCATTATGCATGCCGATTGTATTTATGTGTTGGAAAAAGGATTGATTACCGAACAGGGAACACACGATGAACTATTGGCATCAAAAGGGCTGTATTATGCCATGTGGCGTCAGCAAATCGGTGAATCGGATTAAACCGTTTTACTCATTTTAAAATGAGGAATCTCGCATTCCCAGAATCGCTCACCTACAGGCTCGAACCCAAATTTGGCATAAAAATCAAGGGCATGCTCCTGGGCGTGCATGTAGGCGTAGGCCCCTTTTTCAAGCCGTTGTAAACAGCCTTCAACGAGTGCGGCTCCCACTCCCTTGCCGCGGTAAGCTGCAAGCACTGCAAATCGTTCCAGTTTGGTTCCGTTTGCTGTTTTTCGAATTCTGGCAGTTCCGCAGGGAACCCCGTTGTATCGGGCCAGCAAATGGGTGCAGGCATTTTCAAATTCATCGTATTCTTCTTCCGGATTTACCTTTTGCTCAATAACAAAAACCTGCCGGCGTATTTCAAAGGCCTGTTCCAAATCCTTTGCGGTTAAAATTGGGGATACTTCTGTCATTTTGTGTATTTTTGCCGTGATATTGTACAAAAATACCGTAAAAAAGAACTACTCATGGCCAATTCAAACATAATCTCTCTGCTGGGCAACGATGCCGACAGCCTGTTGAACCACACCTGCAAAACCATTTCTAAGGAAAATCTGCATCTGCCGGGCCCCGATTTTATCGACCGTGTATTTGCTCAAACAAACCGCAGTCCTCAGGTTTTGCGCAGCATTCAGCAGATTTATAATACGGGTCGCCTGGCCGGAACAGGCTACATGAGCATTTTGCCTGTGGATCAGGGAATTGAACACAGCGCCGGAGCATCTTTTGCCCCCAATCCCATTTATTTTGATCCTGAAAACATCATCAAACTGGCCATTGAAGGCGGCTGTAATGCCGTAGCTTCGACCTTTGGTGTGTTAGCAGCAAATTCACGCAAATACGCCCACAAAATTCCTTTCATTGTGAAAATTAACCACAATGAGATTCTGAGTTATCCCAACAAATACGACCAGATTATGTATGGCAGTATTCAGGAGGCATGGAATTTGGGTGCCACAGCGGTGGGAGCCACCATCTACTTCGGCAGCGAAGAAAGTGCCCGTCAGATTCAGGAAGTTTCTGCCGCATTTGAAATGGCGCATGAGTTGGGTATGAGCACCATTCTTTGGTGTTACCTGCGCAACAACGGCTTCAAAAAAGATGGTGTGGATTACCATACCGCAGCCGATCTTACAGGCCAGGCTAATCACCTGGGTGTGACTATTCAGGCCGATATCATCAAACAAAAGCTTCCCACCAATAATGGAGGTTACACCGCCGTTAATTTTGGAAAAACCCACGGAAAAGTATACAGCGAACTTACCACAGACCATCCTATCGATTTGTGCCGCTACCAGGTGGCTAATTGCTACATGGGACGCGCAGGTCTTATCAACAGCGGCGGTGAAAGCAAAGGTGCAGGCGATATGGCAGAAGCGGTTAGCACAGCCATTATCAACAAGCGTGCAGGCGGTGCCGGTCTCATCAGCGGACGCAAAGCTTTCCAGAAGCCCATTGGCGAAGGTGTTGCGCTGTTGAATGCTATTCAGGATGTATATCTTGACAACAGCATCACTATTGCTTAATTTTTTTGTGTAAACTTGCTCCCGCATGATTGAATTCGAAGAGGATGATTACGCTACCGAGAGTACCAAATGGTATCAGCGTAGGTTATCGGGTATCCTCACCAAAACCAAGGATAAAAAAGCTACACCGGATGGGTTGTGGGAGAAGTGTGGACGTTGCAAGGCCATTGTTCCCAGCAAAGACTGGATGAATAATTACTATGTTTGTCCTCAGTGCAATTATCATGATCGTATAGGTTCACACGAGTATTTCGAGATGCTTTTCGACAAGGGAAAGTTCACCGAAATAGCCAAAGACCTTACCAGTGGCGATCCACTGGAATTTACCGATACGGCTCCATATAAAGACCGTATCAAAGTTGCCCGCAAAAAAACAGGTCTCAACGATGCCGTTCGCACAGCTACGGGTAAAATTAATGACCAGAAAATTGTGATTTCCTGCATGGATTTTGCCTTTATCGGCGGAAGTATGGGCAGTGTTGTGGGGGAGAAGATAGCACGCGGAATTGATTATGCCCTTGAGCACAAGATTCCGTTTCTGATGATTTCCAAAAGCGGTGGAGCGCGCATGATGGAAGCAGCTTTCAGTTTGATGCAGATGGCCAAAACCAGTGCCAAGCTGGCCCTGCTTCACAAAGCGGGTGTTCCCTACATTTCGCTGATGACCAATCCTACCACGGGCGGCGTTACAGCCTCATTTGCCATGCTTGGTGATTTTAACATTGCCGAACCCGAGGCATTGATTGGTTTTGCCGGTCCGCGTGTAATTCGCGAAACCATAGGCCGTGATTTACCCAAAGGATTCCAGAGTTCTGAGTTTTTGCTCGAACATGGTTTCCTCGATTTTATCGTACCCAGAACGCAGCTGAAAGAAACCCTCAGCAACTTGCTGCAGTTGATATGGGATAAAAAAACAACCAAAAAAGAAACAACCTGAATATGAACTTTCCAGAAAATCTTAAGTACACCAAAGATCACGAGTGGATCAGCGTGGAAGGCGATGTAGCCACCGTTGGTATTACCGATTTTGCACAGTCTGAACTGGGCGATATCGTTTTTGTAGACATTTCAACCCAGGGCGAAAGTCTGAACCAGAACGATGTGTTTGGTACCGTGGAAGCAGTAAAAACTGTCAGCGACCTGTACATGCCTGTCAGCGGTGAAATTCTGGAGGTTAACTCCGGACTTGACAGTGCTCCCGAAAGCGTAAACAGCGATGCCTATGGCAGTGGCTGGATGGTAAAGGTAAAACTCAGCGACGCTTCTCAGATCGACGGTCTGATGTCTGCTGCTGATTACAAAGCCATGATCGGAGCGTAATAGAAAGAGCGAATCATTTTATGTGAAAAACACCCTTTTGCCGGGGTGTTTTTTCTTTTTGGGGCCTCTTACATCCCAAATGACTTTGTAAAAAAAATACTCCGCGAGGAGTATTTTTGGTTGAGGTCGGAACCGGATTCGAACCGGTGTAGAGGGTTTTGCAGACCCGTGCCTAGCCTCTCGGCCATCCGACCTTCTATGGTGCAAATATACGGAAAAAAGGCACACTTGTGCAGAAAATCAGAACATAAACCAAGATGGATTATTGCGGATTTGAAAGGAAATCTGCTGCTTTTTTCAGATCTTCGGGCGTATCCACAGCCGGGCTTTGCCAATGTGTTTCAGCAACCGCTATGTGATATCCGTTTTCAAGCCAGCGCAACTGTTCGAGTTTCTCTGTAAGTTCCAGATGGGAAGGCTGAAGCTTTGTAATTTCGCTTAAAACAGAGGCCCTGTAAGCATACATGCCTATATGCCTGTAATAGGTTGTTTTTGTATCGTATTCTCTGGAAAAAGGGATTCGGCTACGGCTAAAGTACAATGCCTTATCGTGCACGTCAGTAACCACTTTTACCACGTTGGGATTGTCTGCCTCCGATTCATCCGTTATGGCTTTTTTTAAGGTGGCAATCTGTACATCGGGGCTTTCAAACATGGAAACCAGAGCCATAATTTGCTCGGCTCTGATAAAGGGTTCATCGCCCTGAATATTTACAATAATGTCCGCATCCATCCCCGATTTTTCATAGGCCTCCATGCAGCGGTCCGTGCCGCTTGGATGCTGGATTCTTGTCATGATAGCGGTACCAAATGTGTTCACATGTTCTTGGATCCGTTCATCGTCTGTGGCAACAGCAATACCACTGTGATTGACGCAGGAACTGGCCGCATTCCATACACGCTTTATCATACTCATTCCGCCTATGTCGGCAAGCGGTTTTCCGGGAAACCGGGTGCTGCCATACCTTGCGGGAATAAGAATGCAAAATTTCATTTGGCGAAAATAAGTCCATTTAGCTTACCGCAAGCCCAGCAGTTGCATCATTTTGTTGTAAATCTCTGTGTTTTGGTAAACCCCGCTGAACATATCGGCACCCGGCCCGTAGGCGTATACCGGAACCGGTTCTGCGGTATGATGGGTTGAACTGAAGTGCATTACCGGACGCTTGTTTACCCGATCGTATCCATGCAGCGTGAGCCCGCCGCATTCATGGTCTGCAGTGATGATAACCAGGGTTCTTTTGTCTTTTTTTGCCCATTGCAAAACTTCTCCTGCTGCCATGTCAAAGTCAATGGCTTCTGCAATGGTGTGAGCACTGTCATTGTTGTGTGCGCCCCAGTCTATCTGGCTTCCTTCAATCATGAGAAAAAAGCCTTTCTTGTTTTTTGACAAACGTGAAATGGCATGCATGGAGCCAAGGGAGAGGGAAGGGCCTCGCTTCGGTGCAGGCGGGGGTTCTTTGAAAGTGTCTGTGAAGCAAATCTGCCTTTCTCCCGTGTTTTTTAGCATGGCTTCGATGCCAATGGAAATACTGTATCCAGCCTTTTTCAAAAAGCTGGTATCAAAGTAGGGAAGTCCGCCACCCACGAGTATGGTCGCGGCAGGATTGTTGGTAATGTCTTTTGCAATTTCGGGATACATTTTTCGGGATGGACGATGCGCATAAAAGGAAGCTGGTGTTGCATGCGGCAATTCACAGGTTACCACGGCACCCGTACTCAGGCCTTTATCAAAGGCCGACTCTGCAATCGTTTTCAGGGAAGTACTGTCCGGCCCCATGCCAATCATGCCGTTTCTGGTCTTTTTCCCAGTGGAAAATGCGGTAGCACCGGCAGCACTGTCTGTGATAAAATCATCAAACGAAGCTGTTATGCTTAAGCCAATGGTCTTTGCGTATTCATAAATATTGAGCTGCCCGCCTTTGGCGGTATACCCTGCATACAAATGCACGAGTCCGGTTCCGTCACCCACCATCAGTATAATGTTCTTTGGTTTTACCGGTCGGTAGACATGTGCTTTGCCATGGTAACAACAACACAAAAGCAGTAAGGCAATAGACGGAATTTTCATGCTTCAAAAGTACACCGCATAACCGGAATTTATTCGTCTGCCTCACTTGGTAAGTCGCAGATAATTTGAAAATATGCCCGTTTTTTTATCCTAAATTTGCCCTAAAGATTATGAACGGATTTTTTAAGATTCCCTTTCCGGCCAATGAGCCTGTCAATGAATACGCTCCCGGATCCAAAGATAGAGCAGCCCTTAAAAGTGCCCTGAGCAATGCGAGAAGCCGCGTTGAAGACATACCCATGTACATCAACGGAGCCGAAATCCGCACCGGAAATACATTTGATATTTATCCGCCTCATGACCGAGCCCATAAAATTGGTTTTTTTCACCGTGGTCAAAAGCAGCATGTTGAACAGGCCATTGAAGCAGCATTGGCTGCCAAAGAATCCTGGGAGACAATGCCCTGGGAGCAGCGTGCCGCCATATTCCTGAAAGCCGCAGAATTGCTGGCCAGCCCATACCGATATGAAATCAATGCCGCCACCATGCTGGCTCAGAGCAAGAACGCCTATCAGGCCGAAATTGATGCCGCCTGTGAGATGATTGATTTTCTTCGTTTCAACGTGCACTACATGGCTGAGATTTACAGCGAACAACCCACAGCGAACAGCAAAGGAATCTGGAACCGCCTGGAATACCGCCCGCTCGAAGGTTTCGTTTTTGCGCTCACGCCGTTCAACTTTACCGCCATTGCCGGCAATTTGCCAACCAGCGCAGCCATGATGGGGAATGTGGTGGTTTGGAAACCTGCCGACACCCAGATTTACAGTGCCAACGTACTGATGAAGGTGTTTAAAGAAGCCGGATTGCCGGATGGCGTTATCAACCTGGTATATGTCTCAGGACCCGATGCCGGAGATGTAATCTTCAATCATCCTGAATTTGCCGGTATACACTTTACGGGAAGTACCGGCGTTTTTCGCCAGATTTGGAATACTGTCGGTCAGAATATTGCTAAATACAAAAGCTATCCGCGTATCGTGGGTGAAACCGGCGGTAAGGATTTTATACTTGCCCACAACAGCGCCGATGTGGATGTGCTTGTTGCCGCCATTGTGCGTGGTGCATTTGAGTTTCAGGGGCAGAAATGTTCAGCAGCTTCAAGGGTTTACATCCCACAAAGTATCTGGCCTGCCGTAAAAGAGAAACTGCTGAAGGAAATGGCTACGCTAAAAGTGGGTCCCACAGAGGATTTCAGCAATTTTGTAAATGCCGTAATTGATGAGAAAGCATTTGATAAAATAAGCAGTTACATTGATCAGGCTAAAAAGGATGGGGTAGAGGTACTTTGGGGCGGAACATACGACAAATCCAAAGGGTTTTTCATTCAACCTACCATTTTGATGGCGCCTCGTCCGGATTATACCACCATGTGTGAAGAAATCTTTGGTCCGGTACTTACCATTTGGGTTTATGCCGATAGCGAATGGCCTGCTATTTTCAAAACCGTAGACCAAACCGGCGAATATGCACTCACCGGGGCGGTAATTGGTCAGGATAGACATGAAATAGCCAAAGCAACTCATGCCTTGCGCAATGCGGCAGGTAATTTTTATATAAACGATAAACCTACCGGTGCTGTCGTAGGGCAGCAGCCTTTTGGTGGTGCAAGGGGCAGCGGTACAAATGATAAAGCCGGAAGTAAAGTAAACCTGCTGCGCTGGGTAAATCAGCGTACCATCAAGGAAACGTTTGTGCCGCCCAAAGATTACCGCTATTCTTTCCTTTCTGAAGAATAATGTGTCTAAACCGGAAATATGGTTTATGCCTGGCAATAACAGCCATACTTTTCGTTTTTCCGGGTAAATTGCTATCCCAGTGGTATGGCGAAGCCGAGTATCGGTATGGTTTACAAAAAAGAGCTTTGTCGGTTCTTGAAATTGAACAAACGAATGTTACGGGTGCGGTTGCCAATCCGTACGCACTGGGTGGCTATACATTTTCTACAGGCTATACCTTTCGTACTGACAGTCTCAATATGGCTTTCTCATTGGGAATGTCTTACCTAAAGAGCCGGTCGGGCACCATTCTTTATAATGAAACACCGAATTATCTGACCTTTTCCACGCTGAAACATGAAACGATAACCCTTGATTTGGGATTGCTGCTGGAATTTAAAATCAAAAAAAATGTGAACAGTTCCACAGGTATTTCATTGTTGCTGCCGGTTTACATGAAAGGTATGGAACTGCAGCAAACCGAAACCCAGTCGGCATTGATTGAAAAAACCCGGGAGGTAACCTATAGAAGAGGCCCCGGAATTCGTATTCAGCAGCATTTTTCTCTTTGGACAAATGGACGGACAACCTTTTTTACGGGCCTCAGCGCAGGATGGATATCTGCGTTGCGAAAAAGCCGAAATCTGCTTACAGCAGATCATTCAGTGCCTGCTTCACTGCGGGAGATGCAGTATCTCACCGACCGGCAAATCAGTGAAAAGGGCAAAATCAATGATCCCTCACTCTCAGGATTTGATTCCAGGTTACCCATGGAAACCGAAACCTACAATGAGCCTCTGTCTTATCTTTCCTTGAAAATGGGCATCTCATTTTACCTGCACAAAAAACGGTGAGAACAATTTACACCATCATACTGCTCAGTATTTCCAATGTGTTCATGACTTTCGCCTGGTACGGGCATTTGAAATGGAAATCTATTTCCGGTTGGGAAAGGTGGGGCCTTACCGGCGTTATTCTGTTCAGCTGGGGAATTGCATTTTTTGAGTATTTGCTGATGATTCCTGCCAACCGGCTGGGAAGCCGCGAAACCGGAGGTTCGCTGGATATGTTTCAGTTAAGATTGCTACAGGAGGTGATATCTATGCTCATCTTTACCCTGGTGGTCATGTTTGTGTTTAAGGGTGAAGCCTTGCATTGGCGCTATGCGCTTGCTTTTTGTCTAATGCTTGTAGCCATCTGGCTGGTCTTGGGTAAATCCTGATTACTGGCTCAAAAATGACTTGTTTAGCATATCCGATAGTTTTCTTGCCGTTGCATTTTTGTAGGTTTTGCCGCCATAGGTTTCCACCCACTGAATTCCTTTTATGGCATTGCTGATAAAAATCTCATCCGCTGCGCTCAAAGAAATAGGCGTGATTGGATTTTCCTGAACCGCGTATCCGTAAGCACCTGCAAGTTGCATCACTACTTTACGCATTACGCCATCGACGCAGTATTCGCTTAAGGGTGGGGTATTAATGAATTCCCCATTTACCGTAAAAATATTGCTTGAAACCGTTTCGGCTATCCTGCCGCTGTCATTCATAATTACACATTCATCCCAGTTGTTTTCTTCTGCATGTATACCGGCCATCACATAGGTAAGGGCGCTGTTGGTCTTGATAGTACTGGTATAATTGGCATTTTTACTCAATTCACTGTATAAACCGAGGCTCAATCCATTCTCATTGAGCGGATAACCGCGGAATTCCGTAGCGCTGACCTCAGTGATAACTTGCGTGCTGGGATTTTTAGGTGTGTAGCGTCCTTCCCCTTCTCTGAAAAAAGTGCAACGCACAGAGGCAGATGCAATATTTTTTGAATCCAGCACTTCTTTGATGTCGGTTTCAAGTAACTGAAGGTTGAAATCCGCCGGAATGTTCATTTTCAGCAACATGGCTGATTTGCGAATCCTTGACTCATGAAGATCCGCATATTGGATGCACCCTTGTTCAAAGCGCATGCTCTCGAAAAATCCGTCACCATATCGGTATGAACGGGAGATTAGTGGAAGTTGCGGGGCATCACCCGATACCCATAAGCCTTGATACAGGTACATGTTCATGGTTTTTTTCTGCGGTAATGAAAAGTGGTGTTGCCTTCGCGGATAATCAGACTATCAGACAGCAACATGATATTAAAAGTGCGAATACTCTTGTTTTGATAATGAAACTCCAGGGCTTTTTCGAAGGGAGAACTGTCTGCAGGAACCGTTTTTACTTTAAAGGTTCCGCCCAGATCTTTACGTAGGGAATTGATTTTGTAGTGAAAGCGCGACTGTCGCCGGTCAAGAACCATGGTATCTGCTTCATCAGGGGTTAAAACACTGATTCCATTTTTGTAAATAGCCCTGTATTGCCATACCCCGTAGAGTTTTTTAGTGGGAAATGAGTTAAAATGGACCAACCCTGTGCAGCAGAAAAAACTGAACAGCAGGCAGATATAAAACAGGGGGTTATTTGTTCCTTTTTTTAATTTCATCCCTGATTTTGGCAGCCCGCGTGTAATCTTCATCGCGGATGGCATCTTCCAGCATGGCTTCAAGTTCATCCAGGCTGTGTTCTTCCAGCCCGGCATGAGATTTTGATCCCGGAATGAGTTCCTCATGTGCCATTCTGCCGGGGCTGTCAAGGGACTCTGCTTCAGCAGCATTATCTCCTTCGTATGCCGCCTCATCCATGATGCCGGGTTTTACAAAAATAGGACAACGGAACTTTACCGCCAGTGCAATGGCATCGCTGGTACGGCTGTCCAGTTCAAATAACTCCAATCCTTTTTTACAGCGTATTTTGGAAAAAAAGATTCCTTCCTGCAAGTCGGTAATAATTACTTCTTCCACTACAACTTCCAGTGCTTGCAAAGCCTGAACAAATAAATCGTGGGTGAGGGGACGACTGGGTTTGATGCCTTCAATTTCCATGGCAATGGCCTGAGCCTCAAAAGCACCTATAAGCACAGGCAATCTTCTGTTGCCTCCCTCTTCACCCAGTACCAGCGTATATGCTCCGTGTGAGTGTGCCGGTAAAATGGAAACAATATGGAGGGTTATTTTTGCGCTCATGAATTAGCTTGCAGCAGTAGCTTTAGCGGCCTGTATCAGCTTTGGCAAAACATCAAACGCATCTCCCACGATGCCATAATCAGCGGCTTTGAAGAAAGGCGCTTCGGGATCTTTGTTAATTACAACAATAACCTTACTGCTGCTCACACCTGCAAGATGCTGTATGGCGCCACTGATACCGATGGCAATGTACAGGTTGGGTTTAATCGTAATGCCTGTTTGGCCGACATGCTCACTATGGGGGCGCCAATGCATATCACTAACCGGTTTAGAGCAGGCTGTAGCCGCACCAAGTGCGGTTGCCAGTTCTTCCACCATGTGCCAGTTTTCAGGGCCTTTCATACCACGACCTGCTGATACAACCACTTCGGCCTCTGTGAGGGGAACTTTTCCGCTTACTGTCTGGGTATTTTCAATACGTGTTGCAGACGAAGGCAAATCTGCCGGCTGTTGCGCCGAAACAGCTGCATTGCTGCCGTAGGTTTTAATCTCAACAGAGTTGGGGGTAATAGCGATAACCTTTGTTTCGGAATTCATATCCATAAATGCAAAGGCTTTTCCACTGAATACGCCTCGTTTAACACGGAAACCAGCTGCAGTGTCTGGATAGTCCACCACGTTGGTAGCCAGCGCAGCATTCAGCAATACGGCCACACGGCCTGCAAGACTCTTTCCACTGTAGGTGTTCGAGATAACGATGGTTTTTCCGCCATGTGCCTTGCAAACAGCTGCAAAACCGGCTGCGTAAACTTCCGGACTGAAAGTAGCAAATTCAGCGCCGTGGAGCGTTATTATCTCATCTGCGCCATAATTGCCCAGTATGGCAGGGTCTGAAGCGCCGCCCATACTTACGGCAATAACCTTACCGCCGGTTTTCTGAGCCACTTCTTTTCCGTAGGAAACAGCTTCAAGTGTGGACTTTTTGTATTGTTGGTCGCGGGTTTCTGCGAATACGATAACTGACATATCTGAGTGGTTTTTAAATTACTTTAGCTTCGTTTCTTAACAAATGTAACAATTCTTCAGGATTGTCTGCACTGATCATTCTCACGCCCTGTTTGGGTTGTGGCAATGCAAATTTTGCATACGATACATGGGTGGAACCGGATACAGGCTCTACCACCTGCAAAGGCTTGGTTCTGGCTGCCATAATTCCGCGCATATTGGGAATGCGGGGCTCACAAAGGTCTTTTTGTGCGCTGGCCACAAAAGGCAGGCTGCAGCTTACAGTTTCTCTTCCGCCATCAATATCGCGCTCAACAGTAGCTGTGCCACCGGAAACAGTCAATTGGGTGATAACATTGATGCTGGGAATATTCAGCATGGCGCCAAGCAATCCGCATACGGCACCACCATTGTAATCAATGCTTTCTCTTCCGGTGAGGATAAAGTCATATCCTTTATCTTTGACAAACGCAGCAATCTGCTCAGCAACGAACTGTGAATCTGTTGGATTGGCGTTGATACGCACTGCATCCGTAGCCCCCATACTCAATGCTTTGCGGATAGCAGGTTCAGCATCGGCAAGGCCCACATGAAGTATGGTAACCGTTCCTCCGGCAGGTTCTGCTATGTCCAGCGCTTTGGTGAGTGCCAGCTCATCGTAAGGATTCATAATGAACTGTACCCCTTGTGCGTTAAAGGTTGTATCGTTGTTCGTGAAGGTGATTTTGGTGGTGGTATCAGGCACCACGCTCATGCAAACCAGAACTTTCATAGATGCTTTAAAAGAAGTGCAAAAGTAAGCAATTTATCACGGATTTGTGATGCTTTTCAAACTGCCAGATTAAAGGCTGAAACCAAGCTTGGTGTAAATAAAATTCATAATCCAGGCGGGTCCTATCAGCAGAAACTGCAGGTCTTTGAGGAATGATGGCTTTTTACCTTCAACATGATGTCCGTAAAACTGACCAATCCATGCAAGGGCAAATGTAATGAGGGCAACAGCAGAAAGCGGTAAGGCACGAGCTTCAATACTGCCGCACAAAGCAATACAAATGCCGCCCCAAATAACAAAACCGATCGAAAGAGCGGGTGACAGCCGAAAATAATAAACCAATACAGCCAGCAATACAGGAAAGTCCAATCCATTAAGAAACGGAGAATCCACGGCGTTCCATTTTAAGCAGTGCAACAAAGCGCAAACAGACCAGAAAATGGCAGGTACACAAATGAAATGAATCCGCTTATTTAGACTATTTGTGTGGCTTTCGCCATATTCTGCAAGCAAGTTTGATAGTCGGCTCATAGCAATCAAAAATAAAGTAAACCAAGCAATCATCAACCATTGTGAATAACTCGCGTTCCCGCTTATCAACTGCATCCGTGTAGTTTTGATGTTGTTATGGATGAAAAAATCCGGTCTTATCATGTAATTGCCATCGGTGGCGCCGTTATGCACAATATGGCGCTGGAGCTGCAGGCCCATGGACATAATGTATCTGGCAGTGACGATGAAATTTTTGATCCTGCCAAAAGCAGACTGCAGGCTGCCGGTTTGCTGCCTCAAGATTTCGGCTGGTTCCCCGAAAAAGTGCATCAAAATCTTGATGCTGTTATTCTGGGTATGCATGCGCGTTCCGATAATCCTGAACTCATAAAGGCACAACAACTGGGTTTGCCAATTTATTCTTTTCCGGAATTTGTGTACAGGCATGCCGAACATAAAAAGAGAATTGTAATTGGTGGCAGCCATGGAAAAACAACGTCCACCGCCATGCTCATGCACGTATTGAAAACGTGCGGTCTTGAATTTGACTATCTGGTGGGTTCACAGCTTCCGGGATTTGAACGTATGGTTAAGCTCAGCGATGCACCGCTCATGGTAATCGAAGGAGATGAATACCTTACATCGGCATTGCATCCGGTGCCCAAATTTCATGTTTATAAGCCTCATTTGGCCATGCTTACCGGGGTAGCATGGGATCATGTCAATGTTTTTCCTACTTTCGAAAATTATGTATCGCAGTTTGAAATATTTCTGAAAACCTTGCAGCCCGGGGCCCGCTGGTTCTGGTATGAGGGTGATCCTGATCTTGAGAACCTTGCCCGACAAAGTGAATTCACAAATCAATCCTACAGGGAACCTACTTTCATATCAAACGTCAATGGATGTCGGGTACATGTTGAAGGCAGGGATTATCAGCTCAATATTTTTGGGCGCCATAATCTTCAAAATGCAGCCGGAGTGGCACTTTTGGCAGCAGAACTGGGCATTGACAGCCACCGCTTCTGGACCTCCATGCAATCTTTTGCAGGTACGGCCAAGCGACTGGAAAAAGTGTATGAATCAGAACAGGTGGTCGTGTACCGCGATTTTGCCCATGCTCCCAGTAAGGTAAAGGCTACTGTGCAGGCCGTTCGCGAGCAATTTCCCAATGATAATCTCATTGCGGTCTTTGAACTGCATACCTACAGCAGCCTGCAACCCAATTTTTTACCGGGATACCGAGGCACGCTGTCGCCTGCCGACCATGCGTTTGTGCTGTATGATCCCCACGTTTTTGAATTGAAAAGAATGCCTGTTCCCGATGATGGGTTTATTACTTCTCAGATTGGAGATTGTTTGGAATTCAGCAATCCTCACGCACTTAAGGATGTTGTGCTGGAAGCCTGGGATGAATCACGTAAAAATGTGCTACTGCTGATGAGTAGTGGTAATCTTGGTGGGCTGAAGCCTGAGGATTTTCTCAGGGCTTAAGCGCTGAATACACGATTTCAATAGCCTTGGTCCGAACATTTTCATGGATCAGCTTTTTATTTCTTTCATCCGGATAGGTCCGGTTGCTCAGAAAAACAAAAACCAATTGGTTTCCCGGGTCTGCCCAAGCCCAGTTGCCCGTAAAACCGCTATGACCAAATAAAGTGCCCGGAACTTTGTCTGAAATATTGGCCTTGCTGCCCACTTGACCGTTGGGTTTGTCAAAACCCAGTCCTCGGTGTGTTCCTTTCTGAGCCGCTGCAAATAAAGCGACTGTTGTCGGTTTGAAATATCGCTTTCCGTTCAGCTGCCCGCCTGCATTCAGCATTTGCATGATTTTGCCAAGTTCGGTGGCATTGGAGAAAAGCCCGGCATGCCCGGCAATACCTCCCAGCATGGCAGCTGTTGGGTCGTGCACAAATCCCTGAATGCGCTGTCTTCGGAAATAGTTGTCTTCGGTTGTTGGAGCAATTTCCTTGTTGTAAAAGCGTTCATGAGGGCTGAACAGGGTTCGCTGCAGGCGCATGGGTTCGTAAAAATGGGTTTGTGCAAATTGTGCAACAGTCATGCCTGAAACCCTTTCAACGATTTTTCCAAGCATGATAAATCCCAGATCGCTGTATAAAAATTCTCCCTTTGTTTTTAGTTCCGAAGCGATAATCTTCTGCCACATTGTATCGGTGTAGCTTTTACGCATCCAGATGGTATCGGCAACTTGCACTTCATGCAGGCTGTCTTTTTTACTGCTGAACAAACCGGGAACAGCCATGGCTTCCTTGTAGAATGGGATAAATGGCTGAAGACCTGCACTGTGTGTCAAAAGCTGCCTGATGGTTAGTTTAGCTTTGTTTGTTTTGTTGAGTTCCGGCAGGTAATTGTGCAGGTGTGCATCCAGCCTTATTTGTTTAGACTCATACAATTTCATCAGGCACAGGGTAGTGGCTGCTACCTTGGTGATGGAAGCCAGGTCATACAGGTCAGATTGTTTGACCGGCTGTGTGCCATTGTATTCAAAGCTGCCAAAGGCACGGTTGTAAATGCTTTTGCCGTTTTTCATCACCAGCACCTGGCCTCCCGGTGTGGCACGGCTGCTCCGGCTGTAATAATTAAGCAGGCTGTCCAGTTCTCGGCTGAAATCAACTTTAAATCCATTTGTCAGAGGGCTTTCGGTAACGTAAGCAGCACTGTGTGGGAGGGTATGGATTCCTGTTCCGGTATTTAGTTCCGGAGGAATACTTACCGGCAAACGCCCCAGCGATTCATTTGTACCAAACAAAATGTTTGCTGCGGTTTCCTGATAGGCAGCTCCATCTTCGTAGGCAATCATGCTGCAAGGCACTTTTTGTAAATGCTGCAGTGTATAGGGATTTCCAAAAATAACCAGTACGCCCGGTTTTGCTGCCAGCGCGGCAAGGCTGAATTTTAGCGCAGGTTCCGGTATGGTGTTTCTGTTCTTGCCCCAAAGCGGCTGATCATGAATGCTGATGATAATCTGCTGGTTGTGACAAAGAATAGAATCAAGCATGCGGCTGAAATAACCATCGGAGCTATCTCTGTGCAGTATGTATGGATTTATATCCTGGTATGCCTGCAAAGCTTCTCCGAAGGGGTAGTTTCGCGATTTTCCGATGCCTATCCATGCAGTTTTGGTTTTTGTTCCGGCCGTTAGCGGCAGGTACCCATAATCGTCTTTGCAAACGGTTATGGCCTTTTCAGACGCACCCCAGGTGTTGTTCAGGGCTTCCATCAGGTTTTCTGTCTGAATTGGCTTATAAAACTGAAGGCCCGCCATGGCTTTAAATTGTAAAATTTTTAGTACCCGACGGCTCAATTCTGCGCTGTCTATCTGTCCGGTGCGCACCAAGTTCTCAATGAGATCTACCGCCAGCGGAACATTTTCCGGGAAAAGCAGAATGTCGTTTCCCGCCAATGCAGCCTTGGCTTCGGCATAACCCGGACCGTATAGGGAAGAAACGCCTTTCATATTCAGGGCGTCTGTAATAACCAATCCCTGGAAGTGCAATTTGTCTTTCAGTAAATTGGTGACAATAGGCATGGAGAGACTGGCAGGTGTGTTGGAAGTCGTATCCAAGGCCGGAACAGCCAGATGTCCCGTCATTACGCTGCCGACGCCCGCGTTTATCAAAGCTTTAAACGGCACAAGCTCTATGCTGTCCAGCCGACCCTTGCTCGCCTGAATGGTGGGAAGTTCCTTATGGCTGTCGGTTTCACTGTTGCCATGTCCGGGAAAATGTTTGGCGCAGGCTATAATTCCGGCATCCTGCAGTCCTTTGCTCATCAGTGCTGCATATCGACTCACTTTTTCAGGAGATTCGCCAAAGCTTCTGAAACCAATAATGGGATTGGCCGGATTGGTATTGATGTCGGCAACCGGTGAAAAATTAATGTGTACGCCCATGCGTCTGCATTGCAGCCCCATCGCTTTTCCTGTTTTGTAAATCAAATCATCATCTCCTGCCGCACCAAGTGTCATCTGGTACGGGAATTTAGGCAGTACTTTCAGTCGCATGGCCAAACCCCATTCGGCATCCATGGATACCAGCATGGGTATAGACGAAATCTGCTGGTAATAATTGGTTTGATATGCCTGCTTCAGCGGATGTCCCTGGAAAAAACACAATCCGCCAATTCCGTAGTTATAAACCAGATTTTCGGTTTCATCTATGTGTTCTGAGCCCTTGTTGCTCCACACAGCTACCATCATCATCTGCCCAATTTGTTTGCGTAGGGAAAGGGTTCTGAGGATGCTGTCTGCCCATGCTTTTTGTGCAACATTGGGAACAAAAAAACTGCTTTGCCCGAATGAAGCAGAAAAACAGAAACATATGGCCGCAATAATGGAAAGGTGTTTTTTCAATGGTGAACCAAGTATGCAAATTTAATCCTACGGAGATACTATATTCGTTGGTAGTTCGCTAATTTTTCATATATTTAAAATAAATTTGAATCTCGGGCAGCATTTTACATTCTTCTATTGTCTTTGAATGAGGAAGGAAATGTTTACCGTCAATTATCTAGCCTATGATAGAGCAGCAGTTGGTCGATGGATGTATACGGGAGGACCGGAAATGCCAGGAACAACTGTGGAATTTGTATGCAACCAAATTGCTTACGGTAAGCATTCGCTATTGTCAAAACCGCGAAGATGCCGAGGATGTACTAATGGAAGCTTTTGTTAAGATATTTGATAACATGTCTTCATTCAGAGGTCAAAGCAGCCTAGAAACATGGATGCGTCGGATCGTGGTAAACACCAGTATTAATAAGATACGTTCACGGAAATTTACCGAATCTATCGACAATGAAACCCTTCACATTGGCTATGCCGATCAGGCCTTTGACGCTATGGATGCCAAAGCACTGATGAAGATGCTGGAAAAGCTGCCGGTGGGCTACAGAATGGTATTTAATCTTTTTGCCGTAGAAGGTTATTCGCACAAGGAAATCGCAGAATTGTTAAACATAGATGAAGGAACAAGCCGAAGCCAGCTTGCGAAAGCCAGAAAAGCACTTCAGGATATGATTGAAAAGAAAGGAGTAATTAACGCATGATGCACCCCGATCAGCTATTTAAAAACACCCTATACAATTATGAAACCCCGCTGGAAGGGAAGGCCAGTTTTCAGGGGGTAATGCAAAAGCGTAAAAACAAGCGCAGGGTGTTTTTCTGGTTTTCACTCAGCAGCGTGCTGTTATTGTTGATTTCATTAACGGCGGCTTCTGTTTTTATATCGAAGGATGCCAATACTGCAGGTTCAACTGCATCGACAGGTGTAACTGCATCAACAATGAGCCGCGGCAGTCAACAATCTGCGGAGAACGATGCATTGGCTGATGCAAAGCATAATGACGAAAATGTAATTAATACCCCCGCAAAAGTTCAAGAAACATCGGACAACACAGCCGGTCCGGTTCGCATGTTAGTCAGGAATGACAGTAAGAAAACGAATAAAGATATCATTAATCAAAACACATCGTTCTCAAATGAAAGCAGCAAGGAGTCAATCATTCCGAAACAAATTATCAGCGGAATATTGTCAAATGAGACATCGCTGACCGCTGCGAACGAGAATAATGCTGAGCAAAAGCAGATATACGGTCAGTTTTATGATTGGGTAAGATGGATTGCCGCAAAGGGAATTGCCGAAGAACTGGTTTTTGAAATCGATCCTTCCGAAGGCATCGTACTCCCTGAATTCGTACCGTACTATCCACCGCATAAGTCCCGTTTTAATCCCATTTTCGAATTAAATGTTACCACTGCAGGCAATGGGTATAAGTATTTCAGAGAAAGTCAGGATGTAACAGTAGCAGGCAATCACAGGTTTTCACAGTACCATGGCGTGATGCTGTTTGATCTGGGCAGAGGAATTACCATGGGCGGAGGTTTAGGATATATGGAGAGCGTGGGCATTGGTAAAGCCCTGATTTCTGAATGGAATGTGGATACCAACCTAAATCCGGTAAGAATCACGAAGGCATATAATGTTTCTTATAGAATGAATAAGGTGCTGTTGCCGGTGGCGTTCAGGTATCAGCTTGGTTTTGGCCGAAGCCTTGTTCGTATTTCTGCCACTGCAATGCCCGGTGTGGTTACCCTTGGTAGCGGAACCCTTTTTAACAGAAATGAACTGCAGTCTATGGATGCGATGAAGAAGCATTCGTTAACTCTGGATGCCCGTCTGGGTGCAGGGTTGTATTATCAGGTTGCGCCTAAAACAGCCATTTCAGCGGAACCGATGGTGCAGTACCAGTCCATTCCCGGTTCTCAATGGAAATCCTTTAGTCGTTTCGGATTTGGTTTCGGCCTGGGCGTGGTATTCAAACCCTGATAAATCAGAGTTTTTCAACCCAGCCGAATGGGTCGGCGCTTTTGCCGTGGCGAATGCTGTCTATTTGAGATCGAAGCAGGTCAGAAACAACGGTGTTTCCTGTTTTCATCACATCATAATACTCACCCTGATGGGCAAAACCCTCAATATTGATGAGTGTGGCGGCTGTTCCGCTAATGAAAAGTTCCTTTAAATTACCCTCTGCATGCAGTGTTTTAAGTTCGGAAATGGTTAGCGGTCTTTCTTCCGTTTGAATATTGTTGTTTTTCAAAACATGTATGACACTGTCGCGTGTAATACCCGCCAGCATGGTATCATGCAGATTCGGAGTGATTACCCCCTGATGGGTCACAGCAAAAAAGTTAGTGGTTCCGGTTTCTTCCACCAGGGTGTGGGAGACAGGGTCGGTCCACAAAACCTGGTCGAAGCCTTCTGATTGCGCCAGCCTGGTAGGATACATGGCTGCGCCATAATTGCCTGCACATTTGGTAAAACCCACACCACCCGGAGCTGCGCGGCTGTATTTTTCCTCTACCTTGATACGCAAAGGTTTAGCATAATAAGGCCCAACCGGACAGGTAAAAATGCAAAAACAATATTTATCCGAAGGTTTTACACCGATGAAATCATCGGTTGCAAACATGAATGGCCTTATGTACAAGGCACTGCCTGTGGAATCCGGTACCCAGTTCTTATCAAGGTTTAACAGGGTTCTCAGGCCTTCCAAGAAAAGCGCTTCCGGAACTTCGGGCATAACCATTCTTTCAGCAGAAATGTTGAGTCTGCGCCAGTTTTCCCGTGGTCTGAAAAGAAATATGTCGTTTCCTGTTCTGAACGCTTTCATGCCTTCAAAAATGGCTTGCCCGTAATGAATGGCACTCGTGGCCGGGCTTAATGACAGGTTGCCGTAGGGAACGATTCTGGAGCCGGTCCATTCTTTACCATCCCAGTCGGCCAGAAACATGTGATCGGAGAATACTTTACCAAAACCGATATTGTTGAAATCTACTTCAGAAATTCTGCTTTTTTCGGTATTTTGGATTGTAATATTGTGGGGCATTTCAGAGGCAAAAGTAATTCAAATGGATCATCAAACCGAAAAATCGGGCATGCATGTGGAAAATCCGCTTGAGCTGCAAATGTTGTTCAGCGACAGTCTGCTTCTTGACCACGCGGATAAATTATCGCTTGTTGCTACTGATGACACTCCTTTTAAAGAAGCGATTACGTTAAATCCACCTGCGACAGTACCTATTGCTTTTTTTATCGAGACAGACAAAACACACGCTGCCGGTTTTAATGAGATTGAAACCCTTCTTGGAAGGATGCTGCTGGTTACGTCGCTGGATGGTAAAACGCCTTCCATGGAATCAGCAGAGATTTTAAACCTGGTTGCCTACGATGAAGTCGGATTTAATGAAAAGGTGCAGCAGTACAGAAAGATTGTGGTATTTACCGATACCTGGCCATTTCAAGGGGATATGGCATCTAAATATTATGTACACGCGGCGGGCAATACAAAGCTGCTCATCACGCCTTCTGTTCCATCTGTTATGGCAGATGTCGCAACAAAAAAGGAATTTGCGCTTCATTTGAAACAGTATTTTGCCCTAATTTGATTTAGTTTAAATAGCACAAAATCAGTCAAATACATTTTTTATTTAAAATTTATTTTTAGATTTTATTTTTTTTGAACAAAAAGATATATTTTTGTTTAATGAGGCGTATTATTTGCCGTTTAATTCTTGTTGTTATTGGCGTGTTTGCCGCGCTTCCTTCGTCTAAGCTTAAGGCCGATCACGTTATGGGTGCAGACATGGGATATCAGTGCCTGGGAAACGGTCGGTATAAATTGATAATTAAATTTTATCGCGATTGCCGCGGTGCATCTGCTCCTCCCAGCTGGAGTCTTTTGTCCTGGTATGCAGGGAATAATGGAGGTAGAGGCTCTGCCACATACAATCTAAGCCTTAACAGAATTGCCATTCGCGATATTACCCCGCGTTGTTCTCTTTCATCCAGCCCTTGCAATCCGCAGAATACAAGCTACACTGGAGAAGGCGTAGAGGAGCATATCTATGAAACCATAATTGATATTACCAAAGCTCCATTTACCTCAGTTGGCCTGGGTTCAACTTATTGCGAGCTGACATTTGCGTACAATCAATGTTGCAGAAATGCCGCCATTACTACGGGTGCCACATGGGCAAATTTCTGGACCACGGCCACCATTAACATATGCAACCTGAACAAATCCAAAAACAAATGCAATACTACGCCTGTCTTTACGACGGTTCCGGTTGCGTTTACCTGTTGTAACCAGGCTTATTATTTCAATAACGGAGCCCTGGATAGTGTTGATTATGACTCGTTGTCATATAAAATGGTTCCTGCGCTTGCCAATGTTCCCAGTACTTCAGTTCCCTACAATATTCCATTTTCTTTCAGATATCCGGTAACACCATACTGTATTCCCATTGGCAGTGTTACCTGCACGCCCAATCCAAATACCAATCCGCCCCGAGGTTTTTTTCTCGATACCAGTTCAGGTGATATCATATTTACGCCCACAAAATGCGATGAAGTAGCTGTTTTGGTGCTTGAAGTGGTGGAATGGAGAAAGGACAGCACCGGAAAATGGGTGTGGGTAGGTAAAACACGAAGGGATATGCAGATTGTTGTCAAAGCCGACTGCGGTTACAACAACGCTCCAAAAATTTTAGGTCCTTCCAGTGTGAAAGTCTGCGAAGGTGACCGCATTTGCTTCAAGATTGACGGCAAGGACGAGACCTTTGTGCCTAACCAGACCATTCCGGATACCGTGCAGTTAAAATGGAACCGCGGTATCCCGGGAGCTACTTTTACCGTGCTTAATCCAGCTGCTCGTGAGAAGACGGCAGAGTTTTGCTGGCAGACCAAAATAGGACAGGCCAGTGAAGTTTCCTATTCGTTTACCGTTACAGCTACCGACGATCACTGTCCAAAGCCTTCGCAGGCTGTCCGCGGTTTCAAGGTAAAAGTAAATCCCCGTGCTTTCAGCACCCGTAAATATACTATTTTAAAATGCGGCCGCTTTGCCTGGGATGCCAATGTGCCCCCCGGATTCAAGGGTATTCCTACCTAT
>CANHQZ010000014.1 GCA_947463125.1 Flavobacteriales bacterium
GCCTCATCACAGTGTTATGGGGGATTAATTCCGATTTCTCGGAGCTATA
Source organism: Flavobacteriales bacterium (assembly GCA_947463125.1). Lineage (GTDB taxonomy): Bacteria > Bacteroidota > Bacteroidia > NS11-12g > UBA955 > RGEC01. The sequence continues at coordinate 50 of CANHQZ010000014.1, forward strand.
CCCCAGTAAAAGGTAGGTTGCATACGTGTTACGCACCCGTGCGCCGGTCTCATATCGTATTGCTACAATATTTACCCCTCGACTTGCATGTATTAGGCCTGCCGCTAGCGTTCATCCTGAGCCAGGATCAAACTCTCCATAGTAAAAGATGTTTGATTCCCGACTTTCCCAAAGTATTTGGGCGACTCGCTATTCCTTACCAATCTTTCAAAGAACTTTATAAATTCAACCTAAAGGCTGATTTATTTCTGTTTTGTTTTCCCGAATGGGGCTGCAAAAGTACAACAAATTTTTTAAAAGTCAAGAGAAATTTAAAATATTTTTTGAACTGCTTTCGCTTTTTGTAGCTGTTTGTTCCAGAACGGGGTGCAAAGGTAAGAAGATTTTTTAAACTTTCAACTATTCCTGCAATCTTTTTTCATTTTCTTCTCAAAAAACTGTCCAAACCCAATATTGACAATGAAAAATAACCTTACCGAACAAGCAGTGAAGAATCACCATAACTCAAAAAACGGTATTCTGAATCCAACGCGTGGTTATATATCTTTCTCCAATCTTCACCCGCAAATGCAGAAACAAGCGCCATCAGCGTGGAACCCGGCTGGTGAAAGTTGGTAACCAGCCCTCCGCAGATTTTAAAATCAAAACCCGGGAGTATAAAAATGGATGTATTGCCACCCAGAGACCCTCCTATCTTGTCAACGTAGCGCTGCAGCTCGTGAATGGCTTCCATGAGCTCTATTTCTTTGTACCTCGGATCAAACCCCGCATCTGCAGGAATTTCAGCAGGATTGCTTAAACCGAGGATCAACCCCGCTCCTATATAATACAGACTCTCCAGTACGCGCATGGATGTAGTACCAGACGCAATAATCAAACTCTCGGTTTTTAGGTGTGAACTGATTTTCTCTAACAAACCCGAGGTGATGAAGAACTGCTCCCGATGCATTTCATGTTCTGAAGCCAGCTCTGTTTTTACCGGTTTAAACGTTCCGGCTCCCACATGCAAGGTGAGATAACTGCGCGTAATACCCGCCGCATCCAGGTTATTCAGCACTCTTTCGGTGAAATGAAGAGACGCTGTGGGAGCCGCTACGGCACCGGCTACTTCGGCAAATACTGTCTGATATCTGTCTCTGTCTTCCCGGGTCATTTCTCTCTTTATATACGGAGGCAGCGGCACTTTCCCAAAAATTTCCAGCGCCTCGGGTATAGAATAGGGCGCCGTTACACCCAGCTTAACAATATTCCTTTCCCGATCCTGCCAGGTCGCCGTCAGTTCAATATCAGGATTATGTTCACTTATTAAAGACAATTGCTGTCCTTCCTTGAACTTACGCCTGTTACCTGCCATTACTTCCCAAATTGACCAGTCGGGGGAGAGTGGTGTAAGTAAAAATAATTCAATGGCAGCTCCCCCATCTTTAGGAAAGACGAGGCGCGCCGGTATGACTTTGGTGTTGTTTCCGACCAGCAGGCTGCCTGCAGGGATCAAATTGATTATATCATAAAAATGGTAATCCTGCATAACACCACCTTTATAATAGAGCAGCTTGGAATGATCGCGCTCAGCCAGCGGGAAACTGGCAATACGGTGATCAGGAAGATTGTATTGCAGATTTTGAAAAGAGAAAGGCGGAATATGCGTCATATACTGAAAACACCCGAGGAAAGCAGTTTGTTTAGGGCCAAACGCCTGTGGCTTATGGAATTTTTCAATTCGGATCCCAGTTGTGCAAACGTCATTTCATAACCGTCCGGCATAAACACAGGATCATACCCAAAACCCTCCTGCCCTTTTGGTTCATTGATGATTTGCCCATTCAATACTCCTTCGAAATACAATGGCTCCGTTTTAAGGCCAAACAAACATATACATGCCCGGAACTGCGCACGCCGATCCTCCACATTCTTCAATTCCATCAGCAATTTCAGCACATTATCATGGTCTGAGGCATTCTCACCCGCATATCGAGCACTTTTAACTCCGGGCTGTCCATTGAGAGCAAAAACAGAGAGCCCTGAATCATCCGCAAGCACAGGCAATGTGGTAAATTCAGCAACTGCCCTGCATTTAATCAAGGCGTTTTCTGCAAAAGTTTCTCCTGTTTCTTCCGGATTTACCTTGCAATTAATATCATTAAGTGAAAGAATAATAATGTGTGAACCCAGTATTTCACGCACTTCCTCAAGCTTATGTTTGTTATTCGTGGCAAAAACCCAGGATGGCTTCATTGGCGGGATCTGGTGGTTCTTTGCTCTATGCGTTTTTCGTAATTTACCCCTTGAAAGATTCTGTGAACAAAAATTCCCGGTGTATGGATCAGATTGGGATCAAGTTCACCTGCAGGTACCAGTTCCTCCACTTCCGCAATGGTAATCTTCCCGGCAGTTGCCATCATGGGATTAAAATTCCGTGCGGTTTCCCTGTAGATAAGATTTCCATGGGTATCGCCTTTCCATGCTTTAACTATGGCAAACTTTGCATCAAATGCCATTTCCATGAGATAGGTTTTGCCATTAAACACCCGTGTCTCTTTACCTTCAGCCACTTCAGTACCAACACCTGCGGGTGTAAAAAATGCAGGTATACCGGCCCCTGCTGCACGGCATCTTTCTGCCAAAGTACCCTGAGGGATGAGTTCTACCTCTAATTCTCCTGATAAAAGTTGTCTTTCAAACTCTTCATTTTCTCCGACATAGGAACTGATCATTTTGCTGACCTGCCGGTTTTTAAGCATCAGCCCAATACCAAAGTCATCCACACCCGCATTGTTTGATATACAGGTCAACCCCTTGACTCCCTTTTCCACCAGTGCTGCTATGCAATTTTCAGGTATACCGCAAAGGCCAAAGCCTCCCAGCATGAGGACATCACCATCCTCTATATCGTGTATTGCCTCATTGGCATTTGAAAAAACTTTATTCATTCTACTGTTCCAGTTTAGCAGCCAGCCCCTTATCGCACAATGCGGAACATATGGGTATCAAATCTTCCAGCGATCCGTGTTTAACCGGATATTTTCCTTTGTAATGCACGAACCAGGCGCATTGTTCAGCCTGAATTTCGTTGTGGCCGCAATAATTAACCAGGCAGTCAATTACCCAGTCAAACGTATTCACATCGTCATTGTAAAGAACCACCGCCCAGGACTTTTCTGTAACAACATCTTGACCAAGCTCCGGTAAATGCAATGGAATTTCAACCATATTTCTCACCACATTAATTATAATGTTTCTTCAAAATACGTGCCTTGCTTTCGCTGCCGTTGAGCAGGCGGTGTATATTTTTTCTGTGGGTCAGTATTACCAGCACTGCGGCACAGATACCGAATGCGATAAACAAGGGTTCATGCCTTTTGAATATCCAGACTAAAGAAACCGGAAACATAAGTGCAGCGGTAATACTGCTGAGGCTTACAAAACGGGTAAGCAACAGCATGCAGACGAACATTACCACACAAACAGCCGCAGTCAACCAGTGAATGGCTATGAGCATACCAAAAAGGGTCGCAATACCTTTGCCCCCTTTGAAACCTGCAAAGACCGGAAACAAATGCCCAAGTACTGCACTAAGCCCAAACAACAACTGTATGTTTATGTACCATGTTTTGTTGAGCACAGGGTTTATCTCAGACAGAAAATTCACCAGGCATGCTGCAGTAAATCCTTTAACAACATCCATCGCAAGCACACCGGCACCGGCTTTTTTACCCAGCACCCGAAATGTATTGGTGGCGCCTGCATTGCCACTGCCATGCTCACGCACATCAATTCCAAAAAAGGCCTCTCCTACCCATACAGCGCTCGGTATGGAACCAAGCAGGTAGGACAAAATCGCAAGACCAAGTATCTGAAGTTCTATTGCCATTTCTACAAATTGCTACTTGCAAAAATATGCATAATTGAATTAAACAGATATATTTTTCGAGAACTGAAAGAATTTTACAAACTTCTAAACTGACGTAAAAGGTATATAAAGGAAGCTGCAAGATGTATACTTAGAAAGAACAGGATGATCTCAGTCACCCAGAAATCGGGAGAAAAATTTCCGTCTGTGCAAACAAATCCTGAAACAATTAGCATTACGCAGACTGCGATGTACAGCAAATACCTTAGCAAACAATCCTTTAGATAAATTTTGGAATTCCCTTTCATAGAAAATCCAAAATTCGGATTTAGAGCAAGAACTAGTTAAGCCTTGTGATTACAATCATCACACGCTCAAGCAAACGGGAAAATACTTCCCCCGTAGCGCGCGGCTGTTCCCAGTTCTTCTTCAATACGAAGCAGTTGATTGTATTTGGCCATTCGGTCGCTGCGACTGGCGCTGCCTGTTTTAATCTGACCACTGTTCATTGCCACAGCGAGATCCGCAATACTGGCATCCTCTGTTTCCCCGCTGCGATGGCTCATCACATTGGTATAGCGGTTTCGGGTAGCCAGCTGAATAGCATCCAGTGTTTCTGAAATACTTCCAATTTGGTTTACTTTAATCAAAATAGAATTGGCTATGTGCTGATCTATGCCTCTTTGAAGACGATTCACATTGGTTACAAACAAATCATCGCCCACCAGCTGAATTTTGGAGCCTACTTTTTCGGTAAGTCGCTTCCAGCCATCCCAGTCATCTTCGGCGCAGCCATCTTCTATACTGATAATCGGATATTTGGCACACCAATTCGCCCAGTAGTCAACCATTTCTTCGCTGCTGAATTTACGGCCATCTGATTTCTTAAACACATATAGCTTTTCCTCTTCGCGGTAGAGCTCGCTGGTGGCAGCATCCATCGCAATATACATATCCACGCCGGGCTTATACCCAGCCTTCTCTATGGCTTTAAGCACCGTCTCAATAGCTTCTTCATTGCTTTGAATATTGGGGGCAAAACCACCTTCATCTCCCACATTGGTGCTGTATCCTTTGTCCTTCAGCACAGATTTCAGGTGATGAAACACCTCAACCCCCATTCGCAGGGCATGGGAGAAATTATCTGCCTTGACGGGCATGATCATGAATTCCTGGAAATCTATTTTATTGTCAGCATGGGCACCTCCGTTCAGAATATTCATCATAGGAACGGGAAGTATGTTGGCATTTGCACCGCCAACATAACGGTATAAGGGAACACCCAGCTCATCGGCAGCCGCATGGGATGCAGCCATAGAAACGGCCAGCACGGCATTGGCACCTAACTTGGATTTGTTTGGTGTTCCATCCAGCTCAATCATGGCCTTGTCTATTTCATTCTGAGAAGTAATTTCCATGCCTTCTATGGCATCGGCAATGATATTGTTCACATTATCTACCGCGTTCAATACGCCCTTTCCCATGTAAACAGATTTATCACCGTCGCGCAATTCAGCTGCCTCGTGAATTCCGGTGCTCGCTCCGCTGGGCACAGCGGCTCTTCCGAAACCTCCGTCCTCGGTAAATACTTCTGCTTCTACAGTAGGGTTGCCCCTGGAATCCAGAATCTGGCGGGCATGAACATGAACAATGGCACTCATTATTGAAATAAATTAGGATTTATGTTTTTGGATTAGTTCTATGAATTGATCAAAAAGATACATGGAATCGTGAGGCCCGGGTGATGCTTCCGGGTGATATTGTACGCTGAATGCAGGTTTGTCTTTGCGCGCAATTCCTTCCACACTGTTGTCATTAAGATTCAGATGGGTCAGCATCACTTTATCTGCAGCGGCATCTTCATATTTTACGGCAAAACCGTGGTTCTGACTGGTAATTTCACTTCTGCCCGTTACAAGGTTTTTCACCGGATGGTTCAACCCTCTGTGTCCGTGATGCATTTTATAAGTGGTGAGACCACTGGCAAGTGACAGCAACTGGTGTCCCAGACAAATTCCAAAGGTGGGTATCCCTTTTTCAACCAGATTGCGAACACAGGTAATTGCATAATCCATGCTGGCGGGATCCCCGGGACCATTGCTAATCATGATGCCGTCCGGATTCCATGCCAGTACTTCATCTGAGGTGGTTTTTGCCGGAAATACGCCGATATAACATCCCCGTTCGAAAAGACAACGGGCAATGTTTTTCTTGCTGCCATAATCAAGTAGGGCTATTCTGATGGGTGCTTCCGCGTCACCAAGGGTATGAAAGGTATCACAGCTTACCGTGCTGGCCAGTTCAAGGCCCGACATGTCAGGACAAGCACTTAACCGGCGTTTCAATTCCTCAACATCTTCGGTTTCACTGCTGATGATGGCATTCATGGCACCCGCATCCCTTATGTGCCTCACAATCTGGCGCGTATCAACATCAGCAATACCAACAAGATTGTTTTCGGTAAAATAGGCATCCAGGCTGTACGACTCCATTTTGCGTGAAAATTGCTGAGAAAACTTCTTGCAAACCAGACCTGCAATTTTGATGGAATCGCTTTCCACCTCTTCATCCCGAACACCATAATTACCAATATGATCATTGGTCATTACCAGAATCTGCCCTGTGTAAGACGGATCCGTGAAAACCTCCTGGTATCCGGTCATGCCGGTATTGAAACAGATTTCGCCGGTGGTGGTACCAATTTTACCAATGGCTGTGCCACGAAAAACAGTGCCATCCTGAAGCACCAACAATGCGGGAATTTTTAATGAACTCACTTCAAGGATTCAAATTTCGTTTAATTAATCCGTAAAGAAGGACAATGTGGGTAAAATGTGACCAGAATGCTAATCGATGGATTTTTTGGGAAAAAGAAATGATGAGACATAGGTCAATAACAAAATACTTCCTAATACCAGCAAAGCATGGACTTCATTGAAACCAAGATTTTGAAGTTGTTTCTGAAAAATCATTTTTACCCCAATGAAAATAAGAATGAGCGACAAACCATATTGCAGGGTGCTGAGATTTTTAATCCCATGCCCAAGAAGAAAAAACAAGCTTCTCAAACCCATGATGGCAAAAATGTTGGAAAAGAAAACAAGGTAGGGATCGCGGGTAATGCCAAAGATAGCAGGCACACTATCTACAGCAAAAAGCACATCGGTAAATTCAACCAGCACAAGCACCACAAACAATATGGTAGCGTAGCGCTTTCCCTCTTTTATAATGAAGAACTTCCCCGTATGCTTTTCCTTGCTTATTCTGAAAAATCTTGACACCCATTTAAAAACAGGATGATTTTCTGTATCGATGGTTTCGTCATCACCGCCGGAGAAGAGCATTTTCAATCCGGTGATAATCAAAAATCCACCAAATAAATATATCATCCAGTGAAACTGCTGTATCATAAGTCCTCCGAGAAAAATAAACAGAAATCTCATCAATACGGCGCCAATAACACCCCAGACCAGAATCTTCTTCTGATCTGAAACACCAATTCCAAAAGAACTGAAAATAAGCAGCATCACAAATAGATTATCCACGCTGAGCGAATACTCCACGAAATATCCGGTAATATAACTGACCACTGCCTCGCCTGCGAAAGAATCCCGGCATTTGACTACATCGTCAAAAACAATAAAGTTGCTCCCGTAAGTTTCTTTAAACCTTCGATAGTCTTGTACGGTTTCCAGTCCATGCAGGTCGGCATGTAATAAATAAATCACAACGGAAAACAAGAGGCCTGCAGCAATCCATGCAAATGTGCGCCACATGGCTTGCTTGGATGTCAATGCTTTTTGTTCTCTACCCAGCAATCCCAAATCCAACATCAGACCCAACGCCACCAACAGCAGAAATCCGGATAAAAAGAACATTTTAAATTCCATTCACCGGCAAAATTAGGTTGGACCGTGCATACACCCAACCTAAAGTTTACTTTTGCATCAACATTTAAAAATCACCATGAGAAATATCAGTTTAGTTGCGCTTTCCGTGCTTTGTGTTGGTCTGGTTTCTGTTTCTGCAACCAAAGATGAGGGAATGTTTCCGCTCAACTACCTTGACGAAAAAGCATTGCAGAATGCCGGATTGAAACTATCCACCCGAGAATTATTTGCACCCGGCGAGGTTTCCTTGGCCAATGCACTGGTAAAGGTCGGAGGTTGTTCCGGATCCTTTATTTCTCCTGAAGGCCTTATTATCACCAATCATCACTGCGTTTACGGAGGTGTTGCCGATTTAAGCACTGCTGAAAATAATTACCTTGAAAATGGGTTTGTGGCGATGGACAAGAGTCGGGAATTGCCCATTCAGATGCCCTGTAGAATTACACAATCCTTTGAGGATGTGTCCGCACGGGTTTTGGCGGGAGTATCCAGAGATTTAAGTCCTTCTGCCAGAGCGAAGGCGATATCAGCAAACATCAAATCCATTGTGGATGAAGAGAAGTCTAAAAACCCCGACTTATCTGTTGAAGTCTCAGAAATGTTTGTGGGCAAAAGTTATATGCTATTTCGCTACCTCCTGATTCCAGACGTAAGGCTTGTATTTGCTCCTCCGGTTACCATCGGCCAATTTGGCGGTGATCTTGACAACTGGGAATGGCCACGCCATAATGGAGATTTTGGCATGGTGCGCGCTTATGTAGGGCCAGATGGAAAGCCTGCTCCCTACAGCAAAAACAACGTACCCTTCAAACCTAAACGTCACCTAAAAATCAATGCCAATGGAACCAAAGAAGGGGATTTTGTTTTCATCATGGGTTATCCCGGCAGAACTTTCAGACATGAAAGTGCTCCCTACCTAAAGTTCCAGCAGGAAAAGCAGTTACCCTTGATTCAAAAATGGTATGCATCCTATATCAGGCAGATGAAAACCCTAAGTGAGGGGAATGAAGCCAAGTTTCTCGCTTTTGCCAAAGAAATTCAAAGCCTGGAAAACGTAGAAAAAAACTACCGTGGAAAGATGCAGGGACTTACCAGAACCGGCCTTGTTGCTCAAAAGCAAACCGATGAAATCGCAATGCACAATGCAGCAGTTAGCAACAATCAGGAATCCAGAAAAAATATTATACCCAGTTTAAATAAGATCTGGGATAGAAAGAGTGCTTTGGCTGAACAGCGCTTTAACTATTTGTTTCTAAGCAATCAATCTTCTCCGTTCTACGCTGCGCAGGCTATCAGAAGTTATGCCGGCTTCTACACCAATGCTACATCTCCAAAAGACAAACAGCAGGTTTTAAATGAATTCAGCAAGAACATGTTTCAGAACTATTCCATCATAGATAAAAACCTGGAGCTGTGGGTTCTTCAGGAGCTTTTACCGAGGATTAACGCTGCCAGAAAGGATAAAATAAAAATCAACGGAAAACTGGATTTGAAAACCTGGATTGGAACAACACTGATAAAAGACAAACTCATGGATACCGGTTTTGTATTCAAAACACTGCGAACAAGACCCGAAAAACTGTTGCAATTTAAAAGTCCGCTAACCAGATTGTATGATGAATTATCTTCAGAAGCTTCAGGCATAGAGTCGGAATGGGCCCAGCTTGATCAGCAATTGAAATCCATTATGCCGGAATACCTGGACATGAAAGAAGAGTTCAAAAAAGGGCAATTTATACCCGATGCTAACAGCACACTCCGTTTAACCTACGGCTATATTAAGCGATACAAGCCCAATGATGCCGAAATACACCTTCCCTACACCACGCTGAAAGGGGTTTTTGAAAAAGCCAATACGGCACAGGATTACCGTCTACCTGCCGTAGTGGCAGATCAGCTTCGCATTAAGGATGTTCCTGTAATATTCAGGGATAAGGAAACCGGGGAGGTTGCGGTGGCTTTTCTCTACAATCTGGATACCACAGGCGGAAACAGTGGTAGTGCCGTTCTGGATGCCGATGGCAACTTAATCGGTGTGAACTTTGACAGAAGTTTTACAGCCACCATCAATGATTATGCCTGGAATGATCAGTACAGCAGAAGTATTGGCTGTGACATCCGCTATGTTCTGTTTGTTGTTAAATACGTGGGAAAGGCTAACCATCTCTTAAGCGAAATGGGGATTTCTATCTGATTATTCCGGGGGTAATCGAAGTCATATAGAATCACACCACTGTATTGTTAATTTGTAATAATTAGATTAATGGGATTATTTTCTTCCTTATTCGGAAAAAGAGAGAGTACTGATTTCAAAGCTCTTTTTGTGGAAGGAGCCATCATACTCGATGTTCGCACTGCTACAGAGTTTAATAACAGTCATATCAAAAATGCTAAAAACATAGCTGTTCAGGATTTGTCAACACAGCTTTCCAAGCTTAATAAAAATAAACCTATTATCACCTGCTGTGCTTCAGGTATTCGAAGTGCCTCAGCTGAAGCCATATTGAAAAAGGCCGGTTTTAATGCATACAATGGAGGAGGCTGGCAATCCCTTCAAAACAAATTGAAATGAGTACACAAAGTTCATTTGAAGAACTGATAAATAGCAAAATCCCTGTCTTGCTTGATTTCCATGCAACCTGGTGTGGTCCGTGCAAAACACTTGCACCCATTTTAGAACAAGTAAAACAAAACCTAGGGGACTCCGTCAGAATTATCAAGATTGATATAGACAAAAACAGATCCCTTGCAGAGAAGCTAAATATTAGCGGCGTGCCTACTCTAATGGTTTACCGGGATGGAAAACTTCTTTCAAGAAAATCCGGGGTTATGCCTTTACAGGATATTATTAGGATGGTCCAGTCAGGCGCATAAAAAAAGCATCCCTGAGGATGCTTTTTTTTTGATTTATAGTATCAATTATTCTGGTTTGTTTTCTTCTTCTCCGCTGGCCTCATCGGTAGATGATTCTTCCGGGGAAGATTCTGTTGCAGGTGAAGTTTCTTCGGCAATTGCAGTTTCTTCAGCCTGTACCTCTGCTGCAGGTGTTTCCTCAACAGTTACATTTTCAACAGGGGCTGATGTATCTTCAATCACTTCAGCTTCTACGACCGGGGCTGACGCAACAGGCGCTGTTGTTTTAGCTGCAGGAGCTGAAGTCTTACTGCGTCCGCGACGTGTCTTCTTGGCATCCTTCTTGTCAGCTCCAAATCCCTGGAAATACTCATTAAAGTCAACCAGTTCAATGAATGCCATTTCAGCGTTGTCACCCATACGGTTACCCACTTTAAGAATGCGGGTGTATCCTCCGGGTCTGCTAGCCACTTTAGTCCCCACTACTGTGAAGAGCTCTTTTACAGCTTCTTTATCTTTGAGGTAGGCAAATACTGTCCTTTGATTATGTGTGGTAGCATCTTTGCCTTTGGTTATCAGCGGCTCTACGTAGGTTCTCAGGGCTTTTGCTTTTGCAAGAGTCGTAGTGATACGCTTATGGATAATGAGCGATGAAGCCATATTGGCCATCAGCGCTTTACGGTGGGGTGCGGTGCGACCCAAATGATTTACTTTTTTCCCGTGTCTCATTTCGCTTAGTCTTCGTTTAAGTTATACTTGGCGATTTCCATTCCGAAATGAAGTCCTTTGTCACGAACGAACTCTTCAAGCTCAGAAAGTGACTTTTTACCGAAATTACGGAATTTTAATAGATCGTCAATGTGATATTGTACCAGCTCGCCGAGGGTTTTGATTTCTGCTGCTTTCAAACAGTTGTAAGCACGTACTGAAAGATCCAAATCGGCCAAAGGAGTCTTAAGAATCTTACGCATTTGCAGGAACCCTTCATCAACTTCTTCTACGGCTTTGCTGGCTTTAGATTCAGGCATGATGTTTTCATCGCTGAAAAGTACAAAGTGCTGAATCAAAATTTTAGCTGCTTCTTTCAGGGCTTCTTCCGGATGAATACTGCCATCGGTAGTTACCTCCATTACCAGCTTTTCGTAGTCGGTGCGCTGTTCTACACGGAAATCTTCTACGCTGTATTTTACATTTCTGATTGGTGTAAATATGCTGTCCGTAGCGATAAGACCAATGGGAGCATCTTTTACTTTGTTTTCTTCGGCAGGAACATAACCACGGCCTTTTCCAATGGTAAGTTCGAGTTCAAGATTAACAGTAGGTTCCAGGTTACAAACCACCAGCTCTGGATTTAGGATATTGAAAGAATTGGTGTAGCGACCTATATCACCTGCCAGGAACTGGTCCTTGCCTTTCAGGCTAATAAATATTTTCTCATTGTCATCGGTTGAAGAATTTGCCTTGAAGCGAACTTGCTTCAAATTAAGGATGATTTCCAGAACGTCTTCAACCACACCTTTGATGGTTGAAAATTCGTGGTCAACACCTTGAATTTTTACTGAAGTGATAGCGTAGCCCTCCAGCGACGAGAGAAGAATGCGGCGCATGGCATTTCCGATGGTAACACCATAGCCTTTTTCAAGGGGTGAGAATTCGAACACTCCATGAAAATCGGTGGCTTTGTTCATCACCACCTTATTGGGTTTTTGAAAAGGAATAACTCCCATTTTTTGATTTGTTTTAAAAGGTTTTATTTAGAGTACAATTCCACGATGAGCTGTTCCTTGATATTCTCAGGAATTTCAGAACGCTCCGGGTAGCTTATAAACTTACCGGAAAGATCGCTTCCATCCCATTCAAGCCAATTGAAACGCTTGCGAACACTGCCGGCTGCATCAGCGATAACCTCCAGGGATTTGCTGCGCTCACGCACTGCAATAACATCACCGGGTTTTAGCTGATAGCTGGGGATATTAACTACAGAACCGTTCACAAGGATATGACAATGTCCTACAAGCTGGCGGGCAGCACGACGTGTAGGGGCTATGCCTAAACGGAAAACGGTATTGTCCAGACGGGCTTCGAGGAACTTCAGGAGGTTTTCACCGGTAATTCCTTTTTTAGCTGCAGCCTTTTTGAACAGATTTCTGAATTGTTTTTCAAGTAGACCGTAAGTGTATTTTGCCTTTTGCTTTTCAGCCAGCTGAACAGCATATTCGGACAACTTGGGTCTTCTGCGGCTGTTGCCATGCTGACCCGGACCATAGTTTTTCTTTTCCAAAGCCTTATCACGTCCGAAAATGGGTTCGCGGAAACGACGGGCTATCTTTGATTTTGGACCTCTGTATCTTGCCATTGATTATTATTCTTAGTGGTGAAAATTATACCCTGCGGCGCTTTGGTGGACGACAACCGTTGTGGGGCATTGGGGTAATATCTGTGATTGATAACACTTCAAGACCGACGGTTTGCAGGTTACGGATAGCGCTGTCACGACCGCCACCTGGACCTTTTACAAATACATCCACCTTACGGAGTCCTGAATCAAAGGCTGTCTTTGCACAATCCAATGAAGCCATCTGCGCTGCATAGGGTGTGTTTTTCTTAGAACCTTTGAATCCCATTTTTCCCGCTGAAGACCAGGAAATAACCTGTCCCTCTGTGTTTGTTACAGATACAATTATATTGTTAAAAGTAGCATGGATATGAAATTGTCCATGCGGATCTACTTTTACTTTTTTCTTGGTTACTTTTTTCGTTGCCATTTCACTACTGATTATTTGGTAGCCTTCTTCTTACCGGCTACGGTTTTACGTTTACCCTTTCTGGTACGGGCGTTGGTGCTGGTGCGCTGTCCGCGAACCGGCAATCCTTTACGATGTCTCAAACCGCGGTAGCAACCGATATCCATCAAACGCTTGATGTTCAGCTGTGTTTCACTTCTCAATTCGCCTTCTGTTTTGAGATTGTTTGTGATAAATCCACGGATTTTTGACAAATCATCATCATCCCAGTCATTTACTTTCTTGTCGCGGCTGATTCCGGAGTGATCCAAAATTCTGGCTGCAGTGCTTGGACCAACACCATAAATGTAGGTCAGTCCTATAACACCTCTTTTGTTCTTGGGTAAATCTATACCTGCTATCCTGGCCATTTTCTGTTAACCTTGTCTTTGTTTGTACTTAGGGTTTTTCTTGTTAATAACGTACACCTTACCATTGCGGCGTACAATCTTGCAGTCAACACTGCGCTTTTTTACTGAAGTTCTGACTTTCATATCTTTACTTGTATCTGTATGAGATCCTTCCGCGGGTTAAATCATAGGGTGACATTTCTACCTGAACCTTATCACCGGGCAGGATTCTGATATAGTGCATTCTCATTTTGCCTGAAATGGTAGCAACAATTTCATGCCCATTTTGAAGCTTTACACGGAACATTGCATTAGACAACGCTTCCGTAATCACTCCGTCTTGTTTTATGGCATCTTGCTTTGGCATTTCAAAAGGGCTGCAAAAATAGTGATTTTTTTGTTAATAATCAACTTGGGGTGAATTGCCTGTAAAACGTCCTTTCAAACGGCCACTGCTCATCAAACCATCGTATTTTCTCATGAGAAGATAACTGTCGATTTGCTGAAGTGTGTCCAAAACAACACCAACCAATATTAAAAGACTGGTACCACCAAAGAACTGACTGAATTCCTGATTTACTCCGAGATTACCTGCGGCTACAGGCAACACTGCTACCAGTGAAATAAAAATGGCACCGGGGAGTGTAATTCTGCTGATGATATCATCAATGAAATTGGCAGTTTGCTTTCCTGGTTTGATACCGGGAATAAAACCGTTGTTTCTCTTCATATCATCGGCCATTTGCACGGGGTTGAAAATGATAGCGGTATAGAAATATGTAAATACCACAATCAGGAAAACCATGAGAGCATTATGACCAAAGCTGTTCGGGTTGGTTAGGCTCATCAGCCAGCCAGGTACGCCGCCTTGGTCATAAAATCCGGCGATGGTAGCTGGAAGAAACAATATGGCCTGAGCGAATATGATAGGCATAACACCTGCTGCCAGTATCTTGATGGGAAGATACTGCCTAGCACCACCGTACTGACGGTTTCCTACCACGCGCTTGGCGTAATTGATGGTTATTTTGCGGGTTCCCTGGGTCAAAAGGATTACACCCAGGATAATCAGAGCCCATATAACAAGCTCAATAAGGAACAATATGAAACTTGCACGCTGACCTGCAAATGCAAATTCAGAGAACAATGCGTTGGGGAGTCTTGCGATAATTCCCACCATAATCAGCAGGGAAATTCCATTTCCGAGACCTCTGTCGGTTATACGCTCACCCATCCACATGGTAAACATGGTACCTGCAGTCAGGAGAATTACGTTGGTAAAAATAAACATTCCTTGAGACATTGCATCACTGTTCATAAACAGTAGCGCATCCCGGTACTGAGGGTTACCAATAAACTGATTCAAATATCCGAAAGCCTGTACACCGGTAAAGGCTATGGTAAGAATGCGTGTATACTGATTGATTTTTCTCCTGCCCTCTTCACCTTCTTTTTGGAGGCGCTGAAAAGCGGGTATTGCAATTGAAACCAACTGCATGAAAATACTTGCAGAGATGTAAGGCATGATACCCAGAGCGAAAATGGCACCTCTGTTCCACGCACCACCGGCAAACGTATTGATCAAATCCAGAATATTGTTTTTGTTCTGGGTGTTCATGTTTATTTCAAGAACCGAACTGTCAATACCGGGCAGTATAACAAAAGATCCCAAACGATAAACTGTCAGCAAAAGAAAAGTGTAGACGATTCTTTTGCGCAATTCCTCGATAGACCAGATATGTTTTAAGGTTTCAATCAGCTTTTTCATAGTATCAACCAATCAGGTGAACAGATCCGCCGGCCTTCTCAATGGCAGACTTGGCAGTTTCACTGAACTTGTGGGCGTGAACTTCAACACCGGCTTTAATTTCGCCACGTCCAAGAATTTTAACCAACTCAGACTTTCCTACCAGGTGCTTTTTCACCAAGAGTTCGTGATCAATTTTATTTACCTTGAGAGAATCAGCGAGTCCCTGGAGAACATCCAGATTGATGGCTGCATACTCAACGCGGTTGATGTTTTTGAAACCGCCTTTGGGTATGCGGCGCTGCAGAGGCATCTGACCACCCTCAAAACCAATTTTCCTGGAATATCCTGTACGCGATTGTGCACCCTTGTGACCTTTGGTTGATGTTCCGCCTCTTCCAGAGCCTTCACCACGACCAATTCTCTTTCTATTTTTGGTGGAACCTGCGGCAGGTTTTAAATTACTCAAATTCATGTTACTTGGTGTTTTCTACTTTAATAAGATGGTTAACTGTGTTGATCATACCCTGAATCTGGTTGTTCAGTTCTACTTCAGCACTTGCATTGATTTTACGGAGACCTAAGGCACGAAGCGTGGCTTTCTGGTTCTTGGGATATCCGATACCGCTCTTTACCAGTGTTATTTTAACTTTTCCCATGACCTTATCCGTTAAATACTTTTTTAAGATTAATATTTCTCATTTTGGCAACCGCATATGGGTCTCTCATGGTAGTAAGGGCATCAAAAGTTGCCTTTACCACGTTGTGAGGATTGGAAGAACCCTTGGACTTTGCAAGTACATCGGTCACGCCGGCACTTTCCAGTACAGCGCGCATTGCACCACCTGCAATTACACCGGTACCGTGTGCAGCGGGCTTCAGGAATACACGGCCACCACCGAACTTACCAGTCTGCTCATGAGGAACGGTTCCATTAATTACAGGAACTTTGATAAGATTCTTCTTGGCATCTTCAATTCCTTTGTTAATGGCGTCCATTACTTCATTGGAGCGACCCAAACCATGACCTACTACGCCATTGCCATCACCCACTACTACGAGCGCGCTGAAGCTGAACGTACGTCCGCCCT
This sequence comes from Flavobacteriales bacterium, assembly GCA_947463125.1. GTDB lineage: Bacteria > Bacteroidota > Bacteroidia > NS11-12g > UBA955 > RGEC01. The sequence goes on from CANHQZ010000014.1 coordinate 16,614, forward strand.
TGGTTACTTTGGCTACGCGATTGATTGAAACCACCTTTTCTGTCAGGGTTAACTCCCCGGGTCTCACACGCTTATTTATATTTTCAGACATTTGAATGACTCTTTAATAATTAAAATTCTAAACCTCCCTCGCGGGCTGCATCAGCCAGACTCTTTACACGGCCATGATACAGGTAACCGCCACGATCAAAAACTACGGACTTTATACCGGCTGCAATGGCTTTTTCAGCAAGCTTCTTACCCACCAAAGCAGATTTTGCTACCTTGTTATCCTTCACCTCCTTGATACCATCCTCAGATGAAGATGCTGAACAAAGGGTTACGCCTTTACTATCATCAATAATCTGTGCATAGATATCTTTATTGCTGCGATAAACACTCAGGCGAGGCCTTACAGTAGTTCCGCTTATGCGTCCGCGAATACGGCTGCGAATCTTATTTCTTCTTTGTAAAACTGATTTTGACATGATTAATTAAAATTATTTGGACGCTGATTTACCTGCTTTCTTCCTCAATACCTCACCGGCAAACTTAATACCCTTGCCTTTATAAGGCTCAGGCTTACGAAATGAACGGATTTTAGCGGCAATCTGACCTAAGAGTTGCTTATCTGCGCACTCCATGGTGATAGAAGGGTTCTGGCCTTTGAGCGTTTCGGTAGTTACCTTGATTTCCTGTGGAATTTCCAGCATGATGCGGTGTGAATATCCAAGGGTAAAATCAACGAGGTTACCCTGATTAGACACTTTGTAACCAACCCCTACCAACTCCTGTTTAACTGTGTGACCCTGGCTAACACCAACAACCATGTTTTGAATCAATGCGCGGTACAAACCGTGCAGCGCCTTGTGTTGCTTACTGTCGCTTGGGCGATTGACTGTCAGCACTCCATCGTTGATATCTATGGTGATTTCAGTTCCGATGTATTGCGACACTTCTCCTTTTGGACCCTTGGCGATAACGTTTCCATTGTTGTTTACAACGGTAACACCTGCCGGGATGCTTATGGGTGCTTTTCCTACGCGTGACATTTTATTTTGTTTACTTAAATATTTTTATGATACGTAACAGAGTACTTCACCGCCAACATTCTGGGTACGGGCTTCTTTATCTGTCATTACACCTTTCGATGTAGTCAGTATAGCCACACCCAGACCATTCAACACGCGGGGCATATTTTCTACACTTGCATACCTGCGAAGACCCGGCGAGCTGATTCTGGATAAATTGCGAATCGCACTTGCTTTAGTCACAGGATCATACTTAAGTGCTATTTTGATAACACCCTGTTTGTTGGCTGAATCTTCAAACTTGTATTTAAGGATATATCCTTTTTCATACAATACACGGGTGATTTCCTTTTTAAGATTGCTTGCAGGAATTTCAACAATTCTATGCTTAGCCTTCATGGCATTTCGCAATCTGGTCAGAAAATCTGATATAGGATCGGTCATTTTATTCTTGTTTAATTATTACCAACTTGATTTAGTTACACCTGGAATTTTACCGTCACTTGCAAGCAACCTGAACTGGTTACGGCAGATGCCGAAGGTACGGATATAGCCTCTGGGACGACCGGTCAGTTTGCAACGGTTGCGTAAACGAACAGGAGATGCATTTCTGGGAATACGCTGCAAAGCCTCGTAATTGCCCTCTGCCTTAAGAGCGGCGCGTTTTTCAGCATAGCGGGCCACCAGTGACTCACGTTTGCGCTGTCTTGCCTTTATGGATTCTTTTGCCATTTGTATTATTTACTTTTAAAGGGGAAACCCAGTAACTTGAGCAATTCCAGACACTCTTCGTCGGTTTTTGCAGTTGTTACGATGGTGATGTCCATACCGGTAATTCTGTTAACTTTATCGATATCGATTTCAGGGAATATGATTTGTTCGGTTACGCCCATGTTAAAATTACCGCGGCCGTCAAAACCTTTCACATTCAGCCCCTGGAAATCACGCACACGAGGCAGAGCAATGCTGATGAGGCGATGAATGAAATCATACATAGCTTCTTTGCGCAAAGTCACCCTGGCTCCGATAGGCATATTTTCTCTGAGTTTAAAGTTAGAAATAGCCTTGCGTGAAAATGTTGCCTGTGCTTTTTGACCAGAAATTTTGGTCATTTCTTCAACTGCGGCATCTACCAGTTTTTTATCATTTACTGCAGCACCTACACCCTGGTTTAGGCTTACCTTAACCAGACGGGGCATTTCCATTACGTTCTTGTAACCGAATTTCTCCTTAAGAGCCGGCACTACGACTTCTTCGTAGCGGGTTTGCAGAAGTGGTTTATAGCTCATCTTTTATAATCTTATTTAATAAATTCTCCGGTTTTGCGGGCTACTCTCTGAAGTTTACCCTGTTCATTCAGCTTTCTGCCGATGCGGGTTGGTTTTCCACCCACAACAACCATCAGGTTTGAAATGTGAATTGGAGCTTCAACCTTGTCGATCTTACCGCTGGTGTTTTGAGCGGTTGGCTTGCGGTGTTTGGTAACGATGTTCAAACCTTCCACCAAAGCACGGTTATCGGCAACCATTACCTTGAGAACCTTACCGGTTTTTCCCTTGTCATCGCCGGAGATTACTTTTACGGTATCCCCTTTTTTGATATGCAATTTAACTTTAGACACTTTCTTTATCGATTAGAGCACTTCAGGTGCAAGTGATACAATTTTCATAAACTGCTTGTCGCGAAGCTCTCTGGCCACAGGACCGAAGATACGTGTACCTCTGGGTTCATCCGAAGCGTTCAGCAGCACACAGCTGTTTTCATCGAAGCGGATATAAGAACCGTCGGGGCGACGCACTTCTTTCTTCACACGCACAACAACGGCTTTGGATACAGCTCCTTTTTTTACGCCGCCACCGGGCATAGCGTCTTTTACGCTGACCACAATTTTATCGCCTACTGAGGCATAACGACGACCTGAGCCACCGAGTACCCTAATGCAAAGCACTTCGCGTGCACCGCTGTTGTCAGCTACTTTTAATCTTGATTCCTGTTGTACCATCTTATTTAGCTTTTTCTACTACTTCGACCAATCTCCAACGTTTGGTTTTGCTCAGGGGACGGGTCTCCATGATGCGAACGATGTCATTCTCTCCACACTGGTTAGTTTCGTCATGAGCGGTGTATTTCTTGGTCTTTTTGAAATACTTACCATATTTGGGGTGTTTCACGTTACGAACAACCGATACTACGATGGTTTTATCCATTTTGGTACTGGTCACCGTGCCGGTAATTTCTTTCCGTGAATTCCTTATTGTTTCCATTAGTTATTCTCTCCGTTATTCTTTTTCATGTAGGCAGCCAGCTCAAACTGAATGCGACGGCTGTTCAATTCCGTAAGCATCCTTGCGATATTCTTGCGGGTAATTGACAGTTTATGCGGCTGTTCAATCTGAGAAACTGTGTTTTGGAACTTCATTTTCTGATAGCGCGTACGTTCTTCTCTGTAGGCTGTTACGAGTTCCTTATTAGACATTCCTTTAATTTCTTCGTTTTTCATTTTTATGCCTCCTCAGCAAAATCAGGACGTACAACAAATTTGGTAGTTACGGGCAACTTTTGGGCTGCCAGGCGCATCCCTTCTTTAGCTGTTTCCAGCGGAACGCCACCTACTTCAAACATTATAGTGCCGGGCTTTACAGTAGCAACCCAGTATTCTGGTGCACCTTTACCCTTACCCATACGTACTTCAGCAGGTTTTTTGGTAACGGGTTTGTCTGGGAAAATACGGATCCAAACCTGACCTTCACGTTTAAGATAGCGGGTCAGCGCAATACGGGCTGCTTCGATCTGACGGGCAGTGATCCAGTGAGGTTCCAGGCTTTTGAGGCCGAAACTACCGAAATCCACGCGGTGACCACGGGTGGCTACACCTTTCACACGGCCTTTCTGCTGTTTCCTGTATTTGGTTCTTTTTGGGCTAAGCATCGTTATTTCTTTTAGTCTTTAAATTATTTGCGCTTACGGCGATCTCCACCCGGACGAGGACCTCTGTCGCGGTCTCTTCCTCTGTCATCTCTGCCTCTTGCGCCGTCACGCTTTCTTTCTGTGTCCAACTGAGGTGCCAAATCTACTTTGCCATAGATTTCACCGCGGCAAAGCCAAACTTTGATACCAATTTTACCGTAAACGGTTTGTGCTTCTACTATTGCGTAGTCAATATTGCTTCTGAGCGTGTGCAAAGGGGTACGACCGTCTTTATACATTTCAGAACGTGCAATTTCACCACCGTTCAAACGACCACTGATTCTTACCTTAATACCTTCAGCTCCCATTTTCATGCTGCTTTGAATAGCATTTTTTACAGCACGTTTGTATGAGAAACGGTTCTCGATCTGCTGGGCAATGTTTTCACCTACCAGCTGAGCATCAAGTTCAGGTCTTTTTATTTCGTTAATGTTGATCTGAACATCTTTGCCGGTGATTTTGCGAATTTCTTCACGAATGGTATCAACCTCCTGCCCTCCACGACCGATAACTATACCGGGACGTGAGGTGTGGATAGTAATGGTGATACGCTTTAATGTACGCTCAATTACCACTTTGGCTATACCACCCTTGGGTATGCGAACGCGCAGATATTTGCGGATTTTTTCGTCTTCTACCAGTTTATCACCGTAGTCTTTACCACCGTACCAGTTGGAATCCCAACCGCGAATGATTCCCAGACGTAATCCTATTGGGTTAACCTTTTGTCCCATATTAGTTGTTTACCTCACTTTTTGTTACAGTATCAATGACAATCGTTACGTGGTTACTGCGCTTACGCTGACGGTATCCACGACCCTGTGGGGCAGTACGCAGACGTTTCATCGTAACACCACCATCAACCAAGATTGATTTCACATACAAATCGCTGTCCTCAATTCTCTCACCGGAATTAATCTGGCTCCAGTTGGCTACACCGCTACGGATGAGTTTGCTCAAAAACAAGGCATAACCGGGCTTTTGATTCCACTGAAGGATATTGAGTGCGCGCTCTACTTTCTGACCACGAACCAAATCTGCCACCATACGCATTTTGCGTGGTGAAAGAGGGCAGTTTCTCAAAATTGCTTTTGCTTCCATTTTGTTTCTTCTCCCTATTATTTGCTGTGACCTTTGAACGTACGGGTTGGAGCAAATTCGCCCAACTTGTGACCTACCATGTTCTCGGTTACATAAACCGGAATGAATTTATTTCCGTTGTGCACAGCGAATGTGTGTCCCACAAAATCCGGGAGTATCATGCTGCGGCGCGACCAGGTTTTAACAACTGATTTTTTGTTACCCTCATTGAGAACGGTAACCTTGCGCATCAACTTATAGTCTACGAATGGGCCTTTTTTTACTGACCTTGCCATTTTCTTTAATTATTAATTGCTGTTCCTCTTACTTTTTCTACGTTCGATGATCAGGCGGCTCGTGGCTTTCTTCGGCGCACGGGTCTTCTGACCTTGTGAATAAATCAGGTTTCTTGAACGTGCCTGACCACCTTTGTTGCGGCCTTCGCCACCACCCATCGGGTGATCGACAGGGTTCATCGCGGTGCTTCTGGTTCTGGGACGAATGCCCATCCAGCGGCTACGACCTGCTTTGCCTTTGCGCAATAAGTTGTGCTCGCTGTTGCTTACAGAACCGATGGTAGCTAAACAAGCAGACAACACTTTTCTCAATTCGCCGGAAGGCAATTTGATGGTTGCATACTTGTCTTCACGACCCAGCAGCTGGGCATATGAACCGGCACTTCTGCAAATCTTGGCACCCTGACCGGGAGACATTTCTATGTTATGAATCAGAGAACCCAGCGGAATTTCAGACATAGGCAGTGCATTCCCGATTTCGGGTGGAACACCTGAACCCTGTTCAATCTTTTGTCCTACTTTAATTCCATTGGGAGCAATGATATAGCGTTTATCACCGTCAGCAAACTGCACCAAAGAGATGAATGCGCTGCGGTTTGGATCGTATTCAACGGTAAGTACTTCACCGGCAACACCATGATTGGCTCTTTTGAAATCAATCAAACGGTAGCGACGCTTGTGACCGCCTCCGGTGAATCTCATGGTCATGCGACCCTGGTTATTTCTTCCTCCTGATTTCTTGATAGGAACTATCAGGGATTTTTCCGGTTTGTCTGTAGTGATTTCAGCAAACGAATTTGCAATGTGAAACCGTTGACCGGGCGTAGTTGGATTTAAACGTTTTACTGCCATGATCAGATGTTTTCGTAAAAGTCAATGTTGAAACCTTCTTTTAACGTCACGATGGCCTTTTTATACCCGTTGGTATAACCGGAGATCTGGCCTGTACGTCTGTTGCGACGCATTTTCCCCCTTGCAATCATTGTGTTTACTGATGCCACTTCCACACCATAGAAATCTTCGATGGCCTTTTTGATTTCGTCTTTGGTAGACTTCTTGTCTACAACGAAACCATACTGACCACGCTTATCCATGATAGCGGTCATTTTCTCAGTAATCAACGGCTTCTTGAGTATCATTGTTTATTTGATTCTTCTAATTTGGTTAATGCTCCTTCGGTGAGAATAAGCTTACCGGCCTTCAATACCTGATAGGTGTTGATATCAGTAGCTTTCATCACAGTGTTACCTTCAATATTTCTTCCGCTGAGGTAAATATTTTTGTTGGTTTCCGCGGTCACAAACAATGTGCGCTCATTGATATTCAAAGCATTCAAAAATCCTTTGAACTCAGAAGTCTTTGGCGTAGCCATTTCAAAATCCTCAACTACAAGAATGTTATTCTCTTTTGCTTTGTAAGAAAGCGCGCTCAGACGGGCAAGTTTCTTCAGTTTCTTGTTCAACTTGAAAGAATAATCGCGGGGACGAGGACCATGAATACGACCACCACCCACATAGATACCAGACTTCAAGCTACCATGACGCGCACCTCCTGTACCTTTCTGGCGAAACAACTTGCGCGTACTGCGTGATATTTCAGAACGGTCTTTGGTTTTATGGGTTCCCTGACGCTGATTTGCCTGAAACTGTTTTACGTCAAGCCAAATAGCGTGGTCATTCGGTTCGATGCCAAATATTTCTTTCGAAAGAGTAACTGACCTTCCGGTTTCAGCACCCTGTTTGTTTAATACATTTACTTTCATGGTTAACGCTCTACTATTACGGTGGCACCATTATGGCCGGGAACAGATCCCTTAACCAATAACAAATTTTGTTCAGGCACGATACGCAGCACTTGCATGTTGACAGCTTTTACGCGGCGATTGCCTGTTTGACCTGCCATGCGAATCCCTTTGAATACACGTGCAGGAAAAGAACATGCACCGATTGATCCGGGGGCGCGCAAACGGTTGTGCTGACCGTGGGTAGCTTCACCCACACCTGCAAAACCATGGCGTTTTACAACACCCTGAAAACCTTTACCCTTTGAAGTTCCGATGATGTCAACGAACTGACCTTCCTCGAAAATAGATACATCAAAAATATCTCCGAGCTTGGCAGCTGCTTCAGCTTCGTCCGGGTTGCGAAACTCAACAAATGACTTTTTCGCTTCAGTATTAGCCTTGGCGCAGTGGCCTTTCAACGCAGCACCTGCATTCTTTTCTTTTTTCTCACCCCAGGCCATCTGGATAGCGCTGTATCCGTCCTTCTCCTGGGTTTTCACCTGTGTAATTACGCAGGGACCAGCTTCGATAACGGTGCAAGCCACTTTGCGGCCATCAGCATCAAATATGCTGGTCATTCCGAGTTTTTTTCCAATTAATCCTTCCATGGTTCAAATCACAATTTGATTTCAACTTCTACCCCGCTGGGCAGTTCTATTTTCATAAGAGCATCTACTGTTTTGGTAGAGCCATTGTAAATGTCAATCAGTCTCTGATAGGTGCAGTACTGGAACTGCTCACGTGCTTTTTTGTTAACGTGTGGTGAACGCAGCACGGTAAATATCTTCTTCCTTGTGGGAAGAGGAACCGGACCACTTACCACCACATCGGTAGTGCGCACGGCCTTCACTATTTTCTCAGCGCTTTTATCAAGCAGGCTGTGATCGAAAGACTTTAATTTTATGCGAATCTTCTGGCTTAACATTTTCTTAATTATTTACTGGCTGCTCCGTTTACTTTCTTCAGCACCTCGTCTGCAATGTTGCGGGGAGTTTCTGAGTAATGACTGAATTCCATACTTGAAGTGGCACGACCTGAGGTAATAGTACGCAGGGTTGTTACGTAACCAAACATTTCGCTCAGGGGAACTTTTGCTTTTACTACCTGAGAACCGGCGCGTTCGTCAATACCTTCCAGCTGTCCGCGGCGACGGTTAAGGTCACCCATAACGTCACCGGTATTTTCAGCAGGCGTTACTACTTCGAGTTTCATAATAGGCTCAAGAAGAACAGGTCCGCAATTGCGGGCAGCTTCACGGAAACCTCCTCTTGCAGCAACTTCGAATGACAATGAGTCAGAGTCAACCGGGTGAAATGATCCGTCGAACAAACGAACTTTGATAGAGCTGATAGGATAACCGGCGAGTACACCGTTAACCATAGCAGCTTTGAAACCTTTTTCAACTGAAGGTATAAATTCGCGGGGAATTGAACCACCAACAATCTCATTAACAAACTGAAGACCTTCTCCTTTGAAATCTGCGTCAGCGGGGCCAAGTTCAAACTGAATATCAGCAAATTTACCACGACCACCGGTTTGCTTCTTGTAAACCTCACGGTGGGTATAGCCGCGGGTAATGGCTTCTTTGTAGGCCACCTGAGGAGCTCCCTGGTTACATTCTACTTTGAATTCACGCTTCAAACGGTCGACGATGATTTCAAGGTGCAATTCACCCATACCGGAAACGATGGTCTGACCTGTGTCCTGATCGGTTTGAACGCGGAAAGTAGGATCTTCTTCGGCCAATTTTGACAGAGCAGTACCCAGTTTATCACTGTCGGCCTGAGTTTTAGGCTCGATAGCCAAACCAATAACTGGGTCAGGGAATACCATTGACTCTAGAACTATAGGATGTTTTTCATCACACAGCGTGTCTCCGGTTTTAATATCCTTAAATCCTACTGCTGCACCGATGTCACCGGCACCGAGGGATTCAATCGCATTTTGCTTGTTGGCGTGCATCTGGAAAATACGGCTGATACGCTCTTTGTTACCGCTACGGGTATTGAGCACGTATGAACCGGCATCCAGCTTACCACTGTACGCACGCATAAAGGCGAGACGGCCTACGTAAGGATCCGTTGCAATTTTGAATGCTAATGCACTGAATGGCTCATCATAAGATGGCTTGCGGGTAATTTCTGCTTCTGTATCGGGGTTTGTGCCCTTAATATTCTCTTTGTCAAGAGGACTAGGCATCAATTCCATAACGAGATCCAACATGGTCTGTACGCCTTTGTTCTTGAAAGAGGAACCACAAACCATGGGAACAATTTTCATTTCGAGTGTAGCCTGACGAAGTGCATTGAGAATTTCACGCTCGCTGATACTGTTGGGATCTTCGAAGAATTTTTCCATCAATGTCACATCGTATTCAGAAACGGCCTCAAGAAGCTTTTCGCGCCATTCCTGGGCTTCTGCTTCCATTTCAGCAGGAATAGGAACGATCTGATAAGTCATACCTTTATCCGCTTCATTCCAAATCATGCCACGGTTGTTTATTAGATCTACAACGCCTTTAAAGTTATCTTCTGCACCTATTGGGAGCTGCAGGGGTACTGCATTGCTGCCCAGCATGTCACGAACTTGATTTACAACATTCAAGAAATCAGCACCGGCACGGTCCATCTTGTTCACAAATCCAATACGGGCTACGTTGTAGTTATTAGCCAGACGCCAGTTGGTTTCAGACTGGGGCTCTACACCATCAACTGCACTAAATAAGAATACAAGACCATCGAGTACACGCAGTGAGCGGTTTACCTCAACGGTAAAGTCAACGTGACCTGGGGTATCGATGATATTGATATGGTATTCTTTGGTATCAGCGTTAGGACGACCGTCTGTTGTAGGATAGTTCCACTTAACGGTAGTAGCTGCAGATGTGATGGTAATACCTCTCTCCTGCTCCTGAACCATCCAGTCCATGGTGGCGGCACCATCGTGCACCTCACCGATTTTGTGGTTCACGCCCGCATAATAAAGAATGCGTTCTGTGGTAGTGGTCTTACCGGCATCAATGTGAGCGGCAATACCGATGTTTCTTGTGTATCTAAGGTCGCGTGACATGAATCTTCTTCTCTTCTTCTATATAAATTAAACCCTGAAATGCGAGAATGCCTTGTTGGCTTCAGCCATTTTATGGGTATCTTCTTTCTTTTTTACAGCAGCACCTTCACCTCTTGAGGCTGCCAAAATTTCGCCGGCCAATTTTTCAGCCATGGATTTCTCGTTGCGCTTGCGGGCATAACCTATCATCCATTTCATACCTACAGCGGTGCGGCGGCGGGGTGAAACTTCGGTAGGAATCTGGAAAGTAGCACCACCAACACGGCGCGCCTTTACTTCTACGGTCGGCATCACGTTATTAAGAGCCTTACGCCAGGTTTCCAATCCGGGTTCGTCCGGAGCCTTCTTTTCAACTATTTCCAAAGCATCATAAAAAAGGCTGTATGCGAGCGACTTTTTGCCATCATACATCAGGCCATTCACAAAGCGGGTTACAACGGTATCGTTGAACTTCGGATCGGGCAGCAGGAGGCGTTTTTTAGCGCGGGTTTTTCTCATGGTCTATCAGGTATACCTTAATAATGTTGGACTTATTTTTTCTTAGGACGTTTGGTACCGTACTTGGAGCGACGCTGGTTACGGCCTTCAACACCGGCTGTATCGAGCGCACCGCGTACGATGTGATAACGAACACCCGGAAGATCTTTCACCCTTCCACCGCGCACTAGCACAATGCTGTGCTCCTGAAGGTTGTGACCTTCACCGGGTATGTAGGCATTCACTTCCTTGCCATTGCTCAAACGAACACGGGCAACCTTGCGGAGTGCTGAGTTAGGTTTCTTAGGCGTGGTGGTATAAACACGTGTGCAAACACCACGACGCTGGGGGCATGAATCAAGGGCGGGCGACTTGCTCTTCCAGAGCGTCTCCTGGCGACCTTTGCGTATTAACTGTTGAATAGTAGGCATACTATCTCCTCAAAAAGGGCAGCAAAAATACAGCTATTTTTCATCAATTCCAACACTGTAAGTAAAATTTTCTTAATCCCCTGAAATAATATTAAGTTTGTGTTACGAAAACGGCAGGATTTCCCATCAGACTTGAGATTTAGAACCCCAATACAAAAATTATTATCGCTCACGGTTATCCGTCAGGTTGGGTTTGCGCTGTTGATAATGTCGGTTTCGAGAGCCATCTGGGGGCTTTTTAATCAGAAAATTTTTGCTGATGCCTCAGGAATGGAGATTTTTAACGGAATGTTATGGGGTGTTTTTTTCGACCTCCCCCTATTGGCATATTTCTTTCTTCCTCTTTGGGTATGGATGATATTTTTACCGCGGTATTCCGCGGAAAATCGATGGGTGTCAGGTTTGTTAATGACGCTTGGTGCTTTACCCATTTTGATTCTCAATGGTATTGACACTGCGTACAGCAGGGTTTCCGGCCGAAGAAGCGGAGCAGAGATCATGGACTTATTGTCAGACCCAGGAAATTCATTGTGGCAATATGTTGCATCCTACTGGCCCGGATTTTTATTGCTTGCGGTAGCATCATACCTTATATATAGGTTTACCCCAAGTTCTGGTGTTCCGGTTTATCATAAAATCAGAGAAGAATGGCGAAAGCAACTGATTGTATTTGCTTCCTTTGTATCGCTATGGCTTTTTAGCGCCAGGGGCGGATTTCATCTTAAACCATTGTGCACGCTTCACGCAGGCTTGTATGTGAGACCTGAGTTAACCCTTCTTACTGTGAGCACGCCACTGAATATCATTTCGATGCCGGGTGGCGAGGAAGTTCCTGAAACCCATTTAATGGATGTGGCACAGGCGGAAGAAATTGTAAAGCCTGTTTTCCGCAATGCCGCAAAGCCAAACCGACAGAAGCAGAATGTGATTCTGATTATTGTGGAAAGCCTGGGAAGGGATTACACCGGTTTTTTAAACGGCAAGCCCTACACCCCATTTTTAGATACGTTTAGCAGGCATTGTATTAATTTCAGGTATTGCTATGCAAACGGAACGCGGAGCATCGAAATGGTTCCCAGCATATTTTGCGGAATGCCCGGTATGATTGAAACGCATTATTTAAACAGCGGTTATGCCGGAAACCGCATGGAAAATGCATTCAATATCTTTGCCGAAGCAGGCTACAGTACCGGATTTTTTCACGGGGCTGCCAACGGTACCATGTTTTTCCAGGGATTTTTACAGCAAACCGGAAAGGTGCGTTACTTTGGACGTGACGAATATCCAGGCAAAGATTTTCAGCGCGACTATGACGGCAGCTGGGGCATTTTTGATGAGCCCTACCTTCATTACTTCCTGAAATGCTGCGACTCAATGAAAAAACCATTCTTCAATGCTGTTTTTACCCTATCATCGCATCATCCATACAAGGTTCCTCCACACCTTGAAAACAAATTTCCAAAAGGCAAACTCCCTATTCATAAAAGTATCAGATACACTGACCATGCTTTACAATCTTTCTTTGATCGAGCAAGACAATATCCCTGGTTCGACAATACTTTGTTCGTAATAACCGGCGACCACACCAGTTATGGAGAAGAAGATTATTTCTATAGCCAGAGTGGTCATTTTGAAATCCCATTGCTTTTTTACGGAAAAAACATCAAACCTACCGTGATAGATAAGACGGTTTCACAGTGTGACATTATTCCTGCCATTATGCACCTAAGCGAAATCACAGGTTCTCTTTACGGTTTTGGTAAAAACCCGTTCGATGTTTCATACAAAGGCTACAGCCTTCACAAGGAAAAGGATCTGTACTATATTATTAAGTATCCGTATGCCCTCGGTATGGATGCCGGGGGAAATGTGCAAGATTACCACCTTCAGTACAGAAACAGAAAGCGGCCGGTCATGCTCAAAAAAGAGGGCAGCGTGTATGATTCTCTTTTATTAACCCTAAAGGCTCACGTACAGCTTTTTACATACAATGTAAGAAAAAACAAATGGTTTGAAAAACAACCGGCTGAACAATAATTGCGTCTTATTGGAACACTTTTTGAACAACCTATCATTCATGAATAAGAGTATTTTCACATTGGCCGTTATCGCCTTTTTTGCGGGTAGAGCAGAAGGGCAAATGACACCAAAGTCTGATGGCCCCAAAATTGAATTTGCAGAGAAACAGCACAATTTTGGAGACATCAGGGAAGACATCAAGTTTGCAACACATCGTTTTATGTTTAAGAATGTGGGAAACCGGGATCTATTTATCAATACAGTTCAAACCAGCTGTGGGTGCACCACCCCGGACTGGACCCGTGATACAGTTAAACCTGGTGAAAGCGGTTTTGTCGATGCCAAATACGAAACGGTTGGCCGCATAGGCAGTTTCCAAAAAACCATTACCGTATACAGCAATGCCGTAAACTTCCCGTTTGTTCACCTGGATATCCTTGGTAATGTTCAAAAGGATGTCGTGCAGAAAGAGCCGGAATTTACATCACCGGGGCAAATTACCTTTCTGCCGCCCACCGTTAACTTTAAGCCACTTTTTGACCACAAGTCAGATACACATACCTTTCGCATTACCAATGGAACACCCTACACAACTCAGTTTTCCGCTTTGGAAAACCTGCCTCCTTTTTGCCAGGTTATCGGGATGCCGCAAACCCTCGAGCCCAATGAAAGTGCAAAAGTAAAGGTGGTGCTTGATGGCAGAAAAATCAGCACTTACGGATTTGGGGCCTTTGAAGTGGCTGTAACATCAGACAATGCCCTTTACCCCTACACCGGATTTTATGTTGCCTATGAGCGGAAACAGTTTTTCCCGAAAATGACGGCCAAAGAACTTGCAAAAGCGGCAAAGCTCACTACCGACAAAACCGTCATCGATCTGGGCAGTGCAGAAAGCGGTGAGATATTCAACACCCAGTTCACCTTTACCAATGCGGGAAAATCAGAATTAAAACTGCATGAAATCACACCTCAGTGCCCCTGTGTGAAGGTAGATTATCCTAAGAACACACTTAAACCGGGTGAAAGCATGGTCGTTAAAATGCGATTTGATACAGGAATCAAACATGGCAAAAGCACACAAACAATATCCATTATCAGCAACGATCCGGCGCAGCCTGAACGGAATATCTATTTAGTGGCTCACCTTCCTGAGCGGGATAAGCCAAAATGTGCTACCTGTCCGCGGTAACCGGATTATCTTAGGTTGTGATATACGTTTTGAACGTCGTCGTCTGATTCCAGGCGTTCGATAAGTTCCAGAACTTCATTGGCCTGGGTTTCATCCAGATCCACAAAAGAATTGGGAATGTACTGCAGTTCCGCACTGGAGGGCTCTACACCGAGTTCTTCAAGTCCTTTCTGCATATTGCCAAAGTCGGTGAAACTGGTATAAACATAGACATCGTCCTCGTCAATGGCGAGGTCTTCGCAGCCGAAATCGATAATTTCCAGTTCAAACTCATCAAGATCTTTGCCTTTGAGCGCTGACTTAGCGATTTTAAAAACCCCTTTGCGTGTAAAAACAAAATCGAGGGAACCGGTTTTACCCATTGCGCCGTCGCATTTGTTGAAGTGCGAACGCACGTTGGCTACCGTACGTGTATTGTTATCGGTTGCAGATTCCACCAGAATGGCCACACCGTGCGGACCGTAGCCCTCATACTTAATCTCTTCGTAGCCTGCGGTATCCTTATCACTGGCGCGCTTAATGGCTGCCTCTACCCTGTCCTTGGGCATATTCACATTTTTGGCATTCTGAATTGCCATACGCAAACGCGGATTGTAGTCAGGATTGACCCCACCCTGCCTTACGGCAATGGCAATTTCTTTTCCTATGCGGGTAAATTGCTTCGCCATGCGGTCGAAGCGGGCAAACATTTTGTGTTTTCGTTTTTCGAATATGCGTCCCATTTGTGGGGCAAAATTAATACAAGGACATAAATGGTAGTGAAAAAGAAAAGGGGAAACCGTTTGTTTCCCCTTTTTATTGATATGAAAAGAACGAAATTTAAAAGGAAGCTCTAAGAGAGAATATCAGGTTCCTTCCGGAAGCAGAAATTCCGCTGGAAAAGGTTCGGTAATTCAGATCAAGCAGGTTCTCCACCGCAAAGGATGCTGAAAGATACTTATTTACCATCCAGCTTGCACGAACATTATAGGTTTGCCAAGCTGGTGTTTCCCCTCCCGGGGCGTATTGCGCATTATCTTCTCCACTTGGACTGTATTCTCGTTTTACTTTTCGCCCATTGAACAGCATAAATGCCTCCCATTGCCAATGATTACTTGACCATCGAAAGCCTATTCTACCATGGTCAGGCGCAATATGATCCAATGGAATCCAGGCGGATTTTTCGTTTATCCTGTAACGGCCAAAAGTACTGTTATAGTTAATATCTGCAAACAGATTAGATATCAGCTGAATTTTAGCAGCAAAATAACCTCCTGTTACATATCCGAGCGCAGAATTACCCATTTGAAAAACAGGTGTACGCTGACCCTCAAAATCAAATGAATCAGAACCATTATAAATTCCGGGACCGTCAATCAGCAGCTGAGAAATACGGGTATAATACCCACCCCATTCAAGGTGAATTTTTTTACGGTCAAGACGAAAACCAATATCCAATGTACTTGTACGCTCCGGTTTTAATTCTCTATTCGGGATAACAAGTTTTCTACCCGGTATACTTTCAAACAATTTGGTCATGTCATCCACATTGGGATTTCTGAAACCGGTAGCAATGCTTGCTTTGAAAAACAATCCATCCCAATCCATTTTCTTGGATAATCCAAAATTGTAGACGGGCGCAAGGGTATTCAGTTCCGCCTTGCTGTAAGGAAGTTTCAGGAAGTTATCCGCGCTGAAACGGGCGTTGAGCCGATAGTGGGTAATACGCACTCCGCCTTCGAGTATAAAATCACCGGGCTTTACTACCAATATCGCATTTGCAAATACAGCCGCAGAATGGGTTTGGGCGCCCCCGTCCGCATAGCGTGTATTTTTACTAATGGCAGTCGCACCTGTATTTACATTCCTGGTTGTGGCAGAAGAGCGTACATTGTTAAACACCCACTCGGCCCCTCCTTGAATCTGAAAGTTTGCTCTCAAATCAGCCGAAAAATCATAATTAAATGCTGACATTCCCACCTTGTCCAGCTGTGTTAGTTCAGAGGCAACACCAAATCTTCGTGTGACACGTCCTACTTCTGTGTTTTGGTGGGAAATAATGATCCGATGGCCGTATTTGCCGGATTCCTTTTTTGGAATGCTAAGGGTGTAAGAAAAAAAATCACGATTTTGGGGAACATAATCCCAGGTTGCAAACCGGAATCTGCCGGCAGACATATCAGTAAGTCGGTCATAACGAGGCACAACCGATGCGCGAGAAAGTTGCGCATTTATTGTATGAATAAGCTTCCCTGTTTTGACTGAAAGTTTGCTAAAAATATCATTCTGTGTGTATGAACTCCCTCGCTGTACATAGGGATTATTATTTAACAGCATAGTATCCCGGTTATTTATTCTGCCGGCATAGTAACTCCGGAGACCGAAAGTATCCCAGGCTGAGAAATTACGTTGTTGCCCCATTCTCAAATCACCAAAATCGCTGCTGCTGCTGCTAAAGATCCAAGCTACATTTTTTCCGCCCATAGCAAAATTCACATTTGAAATCATTGCCCGAGCAGCAGATTGATAGCGGATATTCGCATTGGCATTGGCAAAACCAAATTTCCCCTTCCGAAACTGTGGGTCCCTCGTTTTCATATACACTACCCCGCCCAGCGCATCGCTACCAAATTGGGTAGAACCGGATCCAAAAAAGACCTCTGCCCTATCCAGCATAAACTGATCCACTGTAATTATATCTTGGAGATGCCCTGCACGGTATGTAGCATTATTCATTCGCACACCATCCACCACCAGCAAAACCCTGCTAGCTTCAAATCCACGGAGTACAGGACTGCCACCGCCAAGTTGGCTTTTCTGAACAAACACCTGACCGGTTTGCGACAGAACATCAGCCATTGTTCCTTGCTGTGCAAGCTGCATTTGTTTGGCAGATATTACCTCAATCTGTCGCGTTGTATTGCCTCTACTTGAACCAAATCGCTGTGCTGAAACCAAAATTTCATCCATATTTTCAAGTTCAGCACTGTCTTTATCTGTTTTTATTAGCTCATTTTGAGCTCGGATTGCTGTTAACGATAATATTAAAGCAATCAATAATGATTGTTTTTTCATTTAAATTGTATTTAATGTAGTAAGTGAGAAGAGTGAAAGCGATTGATCCGGAAGCCGAATCACACGTCCTAGTTAAGCTACACTTACTTCCGGAGGCGGAGAAAAAACAGGAATGAAAATTTTAATCGAGTTGCCAATTTCGGGCAGGTTGATTTTCACTGAATTAGAAAGGGGAACACTGAGATCAAACAATTTGATTGATGCCGGAGTCTTTATCCAGTGGGTAAAACTTCTGCCATTACTGCTCTCCTTTTCCGCCTGTTCTTCCAGCCATTTTTCAGTAGCATCATCCATTGCCGTTACCAGCCAGAAATCTCCCATATCTGCAACAGTAATCACATCATAACGGTGGCCGTTGTAATCAAATTCCTTGTATGTGGATGCTTTAGGGTGTTGCGCTTTATCCAGACGGATTTGCTCAGCCAACATTTTTTCACATGCTTTTTCAATTTTGGAATGCATGGCAACCCTGTGAATTGTCAAAGACAGACAATTAATAAGCGGAAACGACAGCAGCAGCAATAAAAGGCTGAAAAGAAGCAGCTTATTTGGCCATGCGCTCGGCATTGCTTGCAAAAATAAATCAAGTGACAGCGGACTCCATCACTTAATTGTAAAAACTGACCGCTACTATTTGGTAACTTTGCCCCAGCATGCAGGAAGTTTATGTAATTGATGCCCTCCGCACACCGGTGGGCAAATTTGGCGGAAGCCTCGCCGGCGTTAGACCTGACGATCTGGCTGCCCATGTGATTCGGGAAATTATGTTGCGAAATCCGGGCATTGATTTTTCTCATACCGATGAGGTCATTTTTGGGGCCGCCAATCAGGCAGGAGAAGACAACCGCAATGTTGCCCGCATGGCTTCGCTGCTGGCGGGATTACCGGTTACGATTCCCGGTTATACCGTAAACCGCCTGTGCGCCAGCGGTTTACAAAGCATCATGAATGGCTTCATGGCTATCAAATCCGGCAGTGCGGAACTAATTATTGCCGGTGGCACCGAAAGCATGACCCGGGCACCCTTTGTAATGGCCAAAGCAGAAACCGCTTATCAGCGAAGTACCGAGATATACGACACCACGATAGGCTGGAGGTTTACCAACAAGGCGCTGGCTGCTGCCTATCATCCATACAGCATGGGGGAAACCGCCGAAAATGTTGCCGAAAAATATGGCATCAGCAGAGAGGACCAGGATGCCTTTGCCTGCGGCTCTCAAACCAAATGGCAGCAAGCCCATGAGGCAGGTAAATTCAGGGATGAAATCACACCGTTTCCGGTGCCCGGTAAAAAAGGTGAAATCCATCACTTTGAAACGGATGAGCACCCACGGCTAAGCACTGTGGAGGTGCTTGCCACCCTGAAACCTGCCTTTAAAAAAGACGGAACCGTTACCGCAGGCAACAGCAGTGGCATTAACGATGGTGCGGCCTGTTTGATTTTGGCATCGGGCGATGCAGTGAAACGCTACAACCTTACACCGCTGGCAAGAATAGCCGGCATCGGCGCTGCGGGCGTAGATCCGGCAATTATGGGTATCGGGCCAGTGCCTGCATCACAGAAGGCACTGAAACATGCCGGAATCAGCGTGAACGATTTATCTGTTGCCGAACTCAACGAAGCCTTTGCCAGTCAGGTTTTGGCCAGCATGCGCGAACTGAACATCAATCCGGAAATCGTAAACCCCAACGGCGGCAGCATTGCCATTGGGCATCCGCTGGGAGCAAGTGGTGCGCGTATCAGCACCACACTTTTACACGAAATGAAAAGAAATTCCGCAGCCCGTTATGGACTGGCTACCATGTGCATAGGCGTGGGCCAGGGCTGCGCGGTGGTTTTTGAAAAGGCATAATGCGCTACTTCCTTGAACTGTCATACAACGGTGCTGATTTTGGCGGCTGGCAAAAACAGGAGGAAGTGGGCAGCGTTCAATCGGTTCTGGAAGAGAAACTCTCTCTCATTCTAAGAAAGCCCACCGAGGTATACGGCTGCGGCAGAACAGACACAGGTGTTCATGCCTCCTATTTTGTGGCGCATTTCGACACGGATGTTATTGTTCCTGAGAATCTTGTTTATCGGCTCAATGGAATGCTGCCCAAAAGCATTGCCATCTTTCACTGCAGGCAAGTTTCCGATGTGCTGCACGCGCGCTTTTCGGCAGTTTTAAGAACATACCGCTACTACATCACCCACTCTAGAAATCCTTTTACGTACGAAACTGCCTGGTTTCAGCCGTTAAAACCAGACACCACGCTGATGAATCAGGCGGCCGCATTGCTGCTTTCACATACAGAATACCGCTGTTTTTGCAAGGGTAAGATGCCCGGGGAAAACTACAAATGTTCGGTAACGGAGGCAATGTGGGAAAGCACACCCGACGGACTGGTGTTTACAGTTTCTGCAAACCGTTTTTTGCGCAGTATGGTAAGAAGCATGGTAGGAACGCTGCTTAAGGTCGGGTTTGGGAAAATGACCCTCGACGAATTTGCAGAACTGCTGAGTTCCGGAAACCGCAACCTGGCAGGCAAATCAGCCCCACCCCAGGGTCTTTACCTCGTGGATGTGGTGTATCCGGATTTCGAAAAAACCAGAAATATTATTCAGCCCCCAGTCGCTTAAGGAAACGCTCCACCTGTTTTGGGGTTGCCGGTTTCACGTAGAAGTCTTCTACTTTCAGCTTATCCGTTGTGTTTACCAGTATTTCGTTCAGCTTTACATCGCTACTGAGGATATTGGCCACGGTTTTGGTAAGGTTGATGTAAATCCATTCATTGCCGCCAAAGTCAAAGTAGATATACATATTCTCTCCACCGCGTTTGTGTTCCAGCAACATGGTGGTTTTGATATCTTTGTTTATCGGAGTACCTGCAAATGAGGCTACACTTACATTGTCGTTGCAGTACATACCGCGGTATTTACTATCCCAGCGGAACGTAGCGTCACTCAAAATCAGGGTGTATTCTGCTTCATCCTTTCCGGTAAGTTCCCCGTTCTTTTCAATATTTTTGATGATGGTTCTGGCGGTTTTATCTTCCGCTACCATTTCGCCCAAGGCGTTTTTAAAGAACTCCGTGTTGATATTGACAGAAGCGCCGCTGCTGGTTTGGAAAAGTTCCTTCAGCCTTGCGATATAATCTTTGTGCAAGGGAAAATCCAGCATCATGGCAAGGTTGAACATAAAACTGCTGTCTCCCTCCCTTAGGTCTGCGGTCCCTGCATTCTTAAACTTAATATTGGTACTTTCCAATCCAAAATCCAGCGGTCCTTCGGCATGCACCGTATGGTTTTTCTCATTCAACTGTATAAAACTGCCTTTCAATCCGTCGTTCAGCAGTTTGTCTTTGCTGCCTGCAAAAAAGCTTTGTTTTTCGTGATCGTAGTAGAAAATACCCGTATCGTTGGTCACGTCAGGGTCGCTGTAGCGGCGCTTCCAGCTGAAAAACAAGGGATAAACATGGCTGCTGTCATTGGCCACAAACAGACCCACGTACTGCTTTTTATTGTCTTTATCACGCGGATCCTGCACATTGATAATCACATTTTTCGGATCCACCCTGTCGCTGAATCTTAACCATGCGCTGGGTAAAATATTCTTGAATGTATGCAGGGGTTTTACATATCCGGTAAACTGCAAATTCTGCTCCGTGCTTAATATCTGAGCAAACCCTTTGTAAGCGATTTTCGTATCCAGGGTAAAGTTCTGAGATTCGTCAATCCTGCCCCAGCCTTCAATGTTTCTTTCGCGGTTTACAATTACACTATCGAGGAAGAACTCCTGACGTTTACCGAGTTTGTTGACATACTGGTAATATCCGGATCCGCGCATTTTATTCTTACCATAAATTTTCAGGCGGCTTCGGTAAACTTCATGGTATTTATCAACCCTGTTGGCAATCAGACGGGCGCTGTCCACAATATCCATATCTGCATTTTCACGGATGGTTACTTTTCCGTCTTTAAGCAACACACGGCTGTCGGCGATATCTATAAAGGGTATTTGCTGCACATTCAGTGTGTAGTTTTTCAAATCATACACGCCACGCACACCTGCAAATTTCAGACTATCCTGGGTGGGATTGGTACTGAGCCAGTAAGGCTGTTTTCCGGCCATTGCCGCGCCCATGCGGGCTTCAATGGTTTTGCCGTTCATATCCCATCGGTAATCATTCAGGTTTGTAACGTAGCTGTTAAACGGAAAACGCGTTTCTGAACCGGCCTTGTTTGTAGTAAAGGTCCCCATGCGGGTATCAAAATCCATGGTGCCGCGGATATCTCTGGTTTCAAAAGCAACGCGGGTGCTGTCGGCCCCGTAAATAGTAAGCGAGGCTTTTTCAGCGCTGGTTTTATTGGGGGCAAACACCATTTCGTCGCTGCTGAATTTGGCTTCAGGCCAGGCGAGGGTTCCGTTGCCCGTTACCTTAGATGGTTTCTGGGTAATAGTACCTAAAAAATCATATTCCGATTTGAATACTTTGATGGGCGTGGGTCCGTTGCTAATATTAAATTTATCATGATAGGGAATCCATTCCATATTGGCATTGGTTGCATACACCTGCGGGTAAATGGAACTTTGGGGCAAATCGTAAGAATCCACGGTACCTTTGGCCGCTTTCGGCAAAAGCAAAATTCGTTGGAATTTGGTTGTTGATCCGTTGAAGGCAATGTTGCCCTGCTCTCCGTAAAAACCACGTTCGCTGAGGTTCATTACCATTTCACCCAGACCTTTGCCACGATACATGGTATATCCTCCGGGAGGTGTCGGAGTTACAAATCCCAATGAGTAATCGGGTTGAATGTATACATAATGACGAAACTCCGGGAAAATGCCATCGCTTTTGAACAGACCGTCAAATCGCAAACCTGCGATGGTGAAATTATCCAGGCTATCGATGGTGAAAGGATCTATCACAAATTTAAAAGACTCCGCCTTGTATTGCCCTCCGTGAATGGACGGCTTGTCATACAATACCTCCGAGCCTTTCAGGGCCTTGAAAATCGGGTATTCCGGATAATTAACCAAGCCAGATTTGTTGTTGGGTTTATCGATGTACAACGTGCCATTAATGTTACGAAGCACACTCTTGATAGGAATCAGTGAGCGCCCGGTGCTATCGGGGAAGTAAAGCCTGAGGCTGTCAATGATATCGGACTGAACCAGAAAATTGGCATAATCAAACTCAAATTTCTTTCCGAAAAAATCAAAACGTCCTGCGCGCACCATACCTCCAAAACGCAGGCGACGGTTTTTCAGCAGGGTAACCTGCTGTTCATAAGGAACAACCACCACGTTTTGCGAATCAGAGAAGAAGAATTTCTGTACCCCCTCGACATTCATTTCATTGCTCAGCAGATTCAGTGTAAGGTTGCTGCGTCTGGAAATGAGCGATGACAGCCTGATAACGTCATAGTCGCGGGTTTTTTCATGGCTCTGAACCCAGCGAAACAGCTTGGTTCTAAACATGGCAGAATCCTGTTCCGGATAATATGTTATAAAGCCGGCATCGTGCAATTCTATAAAAGGAGAACGCAGATGTTCGGGTTGCATTTTGCAAAAAGCAGCATAGTCTGCCAGCGAAAACTTCATGCGTTTGTCGGCGGTGTAATAGGAACGCATTTCTTTTTTGCGCGCTTGCAGTGCTTTCAGTTTCTGGTCAATCAGAGGCTTATCTTCGGGCTTGTTTCTGCCAATAAGTGTCTTAAGTTCTTTTTCCATAGCCCTCGCAACCGGATCTTCGGGTTGTCGGTTATAAAAGGCATACAGGGTTTCCATAGGATTGAAACTCAGCGGTCCCTGAATACGGGCATACAACATTTCCTTATAGAAATCGGCGCTGGATAATTTGGCATCCTGGTCGTTGTTTATATTGTCAAAGTCAATAAAAGGCTCGTCCAGCTTCCAGCGAATTTGCTGCGCATCAATATCCACTTTGTGATAATCATCATAGAAAGGTGCCCGCATCAGCCCATCTGTTCCTCGGTTTATAACAAGCTTGTTTTCCTCAAACTGAAAATTCACATCTACGGCAGGATGGGTGATAAAAGAGCTATCTACATAAATGGTCATAGAGGCATTTTTGCTTGCCGCTGCACCATTGGCGATTTTAAAGGTCTTGCTCCTGAGCGTCACCCTCTTTTGGTTTTTGTAGAGAATATTGATGACCGTCTCTGCTCCATCTGCCGTCTGTGTATTAATATCACTGCCCACCATACTAAAACCACCACGGAGTGAGGCATTTGGACCAACGATACCGAAAATCTGCAGGTTATTGGCAAAACTGGAAAAACGGGGCCATGGCGACTTTTTCACCACATTGGAATCGGGCGAAAAACTAATTTTATCCTGAAAACGGCCTTTAACTCCCTCACTGAAATAGCCCTCGTATCGCAGGGTAGCGGAGTCTATTTTGTAATCAGATTCTTCGAGGTTAATAACAAACCGGCCCCATGAAACCCTAACATTATCTTCCGGCAAAACCCTTTCAAAGGTTGCTTCGCCCGATAAACCCGACCAGGTTTTCTTTCCGGGATAAAACGTACCGGCAACATTGTATATATTCATTTTATCTACCGGCCCGCGGCAGGTAAGTGTGGTGGGAGAAAACCGCACCACTATTTCGCCTTTTTCGAACAACAAATCAAAATCGCAGGAATCCACCGTCCATTTTTTATTGTTGTCTGCAAACAAGGTTCCGTTTCTAAACAACCCAGTTGTCATTTTCAGGAAATCCACATAACTGCTGCTGCCTGTGCTTATGAGTTTTCGGGTAGCCTGCTGCCATTGTTGCAGCACTTTTTCAGGCAATTTTCTTTCCAAATAGGCGGTTATGGATTGCAGTAAGTAATCAAAATGGGGCTGAACGGGCATTCCTTCCGAAACCATGTCACTGCAAATTGCCATGATATTTTTTTGCTGCAAGGGGCTAAACTTCCCCATCTCCCAGCTTTCACGAAAAACAGCAAATCTTTGATTCAGTTCCTTGCTGGAAGCCGATAAAACATGGGTTTCCAGTTCTTTAATAAATACAGCCGGTTCAGGACTAAAACTTCTGATTTGCGCAGACAAGGTTGATGTAAACTGCACGCAGCAGATAAAGAAAACGATAAGAAACGACCGCATTTGCAGTGTATAACGAAAAATCCTGCTCATTCTTTGTACAAAGAACAGGAAAAACCGTGCCGAAAAATCAGGAATTGACCGGGAATTATCCCACAGCCTTGATTATGTCTGCAAAATCACGCGCTTTCAGGGCCGCACCGCCAATCAAACCGCCGTCGATATCGGCCTGGGCCATAAGGCCGGCTGCATTATCCGGCTTCATGCTTCCGCCGTATAAAATGGTTGTTTCCTCCGCAATTTCTTCTGTGTAGTGCATTCCGATAACCTTGCGAATGTAATTGTGCATTTCCTGAGCCTGTTCAGGCGTGGCTGTCAGCCCCGTTCCAATAGCCCATACGGGCTCGTAGGCAATTACCACACTGGAAAACTCTTTCCTGTCCAATGCAAACAATCCCTCCTGCAGCTGAGATTCTACTACTTTAAAGAAAATTTTCTCTTCTCTTTCCTTCAAACTTTCGCCAACACAGAATATTACTTTAAGACCATGCCTTATGGCAGCCTTGGTCTTTTTGAAAAGCATCTCTCCGGTTTCCCCGAAATACTGCCTTCTTTCGCTGTGACCAATTATCACGTACTGTGCACCGGTGCTTTTCACCATCAATGGACTGATTTCTCCTGTAAAGGCTCCACTGTCCTCAAAATGACAGTTTTGAGCTCCAAGTGCAATACCCGTCCCTTCCAGTAATCTTGCTGCTGAAGCCAGCGATATAAATGGCGGACACAGAACAACCTGCGATTTTCCTGTGTGCTCATCGCGCACGATTCCGCGAATTTCCGTTACCAGCGCCTGCCCTTCCTCAAGGGTCTTGTTCATCTTCCAGTTACCTGCAATTATTTTGGTTCTCATTGCGGGTGCAAAGTTCTTAAATTATAGCGAAAAACGGAAATGCACTGCTTGAAAAAAGGCAAAATAAAACGACCGATTAATTTGGATAATTGCTTTATTTTTCGTATATTAATGCTTACTGCAAAGCATGTTGCGCCCAGCCCATTGCGATGGCATACTGCTCATCACGGGAGATGTTTGAATTATCGAGCAGCTTGTAATCGCCGGTCATGGTAAGTGGGCTATCAGCGCGGCTACTGTCAATCAAATCGCGTTGTTTCAGGTTTGCCAGAACATCCTCATAGCTTGTATCTGCGCCACCGGCAGCAAGTTCTTCAAACCTTCTGCGGGCGCGCACTTCGGGGGTTGCGGTCATGAAAATTTTAAGTTCCGCATCCGGAAACACAACCGTACCAATATCTCTGCCATCCATTACCACCCCTTTATCCGCGCCCATTTTCTGCTGAAGCGCCACAAGAAATCGCCTTACTTCCGATATTTTGGCAACCTGACTTACCGAGGCGGCAACCGCAAGCGTCCTTATTTCCTTTTCCACGTTTTCGCCATTCAGCAAAACATCACTTCTGCCGGTTTCCGCATTGACAACAAAATCTACATGGATCTGAGGCAGTATTTCAGCCACTGCATTGGCATCCAGCGGATTTATGTTTGCCCTGAGCACAAACAAGGTTACAGCCCTGTACATTGCTCCGCTGTCTATAAACTTATAGCCCAGCGCTGCTGCCAGCTGTCGTGCCAGTGTACCTTTGCCACAACTGCTATGGCCATCAATGGCAATGTTAATCCGCTTCAACTTTATTACCTTTTAATCTTGAAATCAGACGGTGCGGCGCTGAAAGTGAACAAATTCGCATTAAACCCCGGAAAATAGGCCATGCTAGCATAGGTTATCTGTATGCGGCTTATTCGAAACTGCAGGCCCCAGCTGTAACCGGTTACACCCGGCCTCACATCGGGTGCCATTTCTTTGCGGCGCTGGTGGTTGTAGCCAATGAGTATGCCAAAATTCCTGCCCAGCAATAGTTCGGTGCCAAAAGTAAAGTGCCTGATGACCTTGTCTCCGAAAGGGGCAGATTTTGCAGCCGCCGGCTGACCGCTCAAATCAATGGCATTGTTGCGTAAAAACTGGCTGTAGGTCATATCCGGCTTTTGCAGGTTGTGCGCGGTGATGTTAAAGCGCAAAGGCATGTATCTCGGTTTAAAGTTGATTCCCAGTTCGGCGGAAAATGGCAGCGGCTCTCTGCCGCCGGGGGTGTAGGCAAGCAACTGAATTCCGGTGTTTCTGATTACGGCAGCTGCAGAAAACAAACTGTCTCTGCTTTTCCACACCATTCCCGCATCCAATGCAGCACCGGTTGATATGTAAGGGCCAAGTATACTGTAAACAAATTTCAGGTTTGCCCCTGCGTACAGCCGGGGTTTGATTTGCCATGCATAGCCCGCCGTCACAGCCGTTTCGTTGGCCGGAATCTGACCCTCAGCATTCCCACCGTCATCATAGGCGTCCATCATACCGTAGTCTATGTAAGCAATTTGCAATCCGCCAGTGCCTTTTCCTATGTTCTTTGCGAAAGAAGCATTGCCTGTCCAAACTCCTTTGAGATGGGTATTAAAATTTAGGGCGCCACGCATGTGCATCTGTTCATTGAGCAATGCCGGATTCTGAGAAAAAAGCGTAACATCCCTTTCACGATACGCATTGCAGTATCCGCCCCATGCCGCCTGACGTGCGCCTACCGGCTGCAATAAAACACGGTAAACGCCATTGCCTCCCAGCTGTGCCCGAGCCGGACTAACACAAAACAGCAGCACCGTTAAAGCGGTAAAAACACGCATAACTACCGCAAAGGTATCACAGGAGAGGTGGAAAACACCATGCCTGTTGTGAACAATATAAAATTTTACCCAAGTGTGTTTTAGCCGAAATTTGCAGGCACAATGCAGGTCTACCACAACCTTGATGACATTCCTCACTTTGACGGCCTTGTGCTTACGCAGGGGACATTTGACGGTGTTCATCTTGGGCATGTAAAAGTGCTCGAAACCGTGGTTGAAGAGGCCCGCAAGACCGGGCTGGAGAGCATGCTGCTCACATTTTTTCCGCACCCACGCCTTGTTTTGTATCCGGATGACAATCCCATACGCATGCTCAGCAGCCTCGATGAGAAAATTCAGCAACTGGAAAATTGCGGAATTGACCATTTGCTGGTTTTGCCTTTCACCTCCGAAGTAGCGGCTCTCAGTCCGCTGGATTTTGTGCGTGGGGTACTGGTAAATAAGCTGCACGTGCACACCATGATTGTAGGATATGATCACCGATTCGGCAAAAACAGGGAAGGCAGTTTCACCGATTTGCTACAGTTTGGCGAAATGCTTAATTTCTCGGTGAAAGAAATTCCTGCCGGAGAGATTGACCACATTGCCGTTTCCAGCACGCGCATCCGCAAAGCACTGCTATCCGGTGAACTGGAACAAGCCAACCAATTGCTCGGCAGGCCTTACACTATTGCAGGCAAGGTAGTACACGGCAGAAAACTCGGTCGCACACTGGGATTCCCAACAGCCAATATCGAAATCGAAGATCCTTATAAACTGATACCCGCAACCGGAGTGTATGCCGTCAAAGCACACCTTCCTTCAGGGGTTTACGGCGGTGCCATGAACATTGGTTTTAACCCTTCTGTACCCGGAAAAGGATTCAGCATTGAGGCGCATTTATTTGGTTTTTCCGCAGATATTTACGAAATTGCAATCCGCTTTGAGATGATTGCATATCTCAGACAGGAATACACATTTGATAATCTTGATGACCTCAAACAACAAATTGCGAAAGACTGTGAAGATGCCAAAATGGCACTCGGCGCTGTTTAAAATTTGTTTGTTTCTTGGTGTGGTGTTCTTAAGCAACCACCTCCACGCTTTGCCGACTGGCTTTATCAACTATCACGATTCAGACGGATATGCTTCTACACCGCAGTTGGCTGCGCCTGCCATCATTCCCGGCATCTCTCCTATTTTTGATTTATACGCCTACTGGGATACAGCCAACATAGATCCCTATAGATTTAATTTTGATTCCATTGCAGGAGCCTTGCAATTGCAGGTACTTGATGCAGACTGCGGGTTTGCGCTTCCCGTACTCGGCACCATGACTTCCCCGTTCGGATGGCGCTGGGGCCAGGTACATGCAGGTATCGATATCAGCCTGCGCACCGGCGATACCATAGTCAGCGCTTTCGACGGTGTTGTGCGCATGAGCAGATGGTACCATGGTTATGGAAATTGTGTGGTTGTCCGCCATCACAACGGGCTTGAAACCCTTTACGGGCATTTGAGTCAGCGGCTGGTAACCCCCGGAGATCTGGTGAACGCAGGACAAACCATCGGTCTGGGCGGCAGTACAGGCTACAGTACGGGGCCGCACCTCCATTTTGAAACACGCATTCTGGGCAAGCCGTTCAATCCGCAATTGCTGATAGACTTTGGCAATGACAGCCTATTGCAGGACACCATGAGCTTCACCGCCGGCAGTTTTGCATTGCCTACATCACCTGTTTATCGCTCTTACTATCGGAGAGGATACAGGGGCTATTACAAAAAATCAACCTACAGAAGAGGTTCAGGCTACCGAAGAAGAAGGTAAATTGATTTAAATCAACACCTGACTGAGACCTGTATTTACCTCAATTTGAATTCCTCTGACGCCGGCACCTTCCGCTGCAAGCACATCCCGTTCCCTGTCTCCTATCATTACGCAGTTTTCGGGTTTTAGGCTAAACCGGTGTAATGCTTTTTCCACCATAAGGCTTCCGGGTTTTCTGCAAAGACATTTCCCAGAAACATCCGGATGATGCACACAGTAATAAAACGCATCGATGGCGAAACCCTGCAAATTGCACAAGCCCTGTAAATACTGGTGCATGGCAATCACCGCATTTTCATTGTACAAATCCTTGTCCAGCCCACCCTGATTGGTTATCACCACCAGTCCATATCCCGCATCAAACCATTTTTTAAGGGTTTCAATGGTTCCGGGCAACACATCAAACTCGGCAAGAGAGGTGGTATAATCGCCCGGATCGTGGTTAATAACGCCGTCCCGGTCGAGAAAAATGGCCTTTTCAAAGTGTCTGGAGGAAGTTTTCTGCATTTGGTTGCAAAATAACGTAATTTCGCAGCAATCGTGACAGACCGCACCGTCATCATACCCACATACAACGAAATCGAGAACATCGAAGCCATGGTACACAAGGTTATGGGCCTGGAACCTGCATTTCACTTATTGGTAGTAGATGACAACTCACCGGATGGAACCTCAGACAAGGTAGCATTGCTGCAAAAAGAGTATACTGACCGACTGCACCTGCTTAAGCGCAAGGGGAAAGCAGGACTGGGAACCGCTTACATTGCGGGTTTTAAATGGTGTCTGGAACGTGACTACCGGTATATCTGCGAAATGGATTGTGATTTTAGCCACAATCCCGATGATTTGAACCGACTGGTTTCTGCGTGTGCTGATGGTGCTGACATGGCCGTGGGAAGCCGTTATGCAGGCGGGGTAGTAAATGTGGTAAACTGGCCGATGGGAAGGGTGCTGATGAGCTATTATGCCAGTAAGTATGTTCGCATTGTAACAGGTTTGCGCGTGGCGGATTCTACCGCAGGATTCGTTTGCTATTCGCGAAACGTTCTGGAACAGATCGGGCTGGACCGTATCAAGTTCAAGGGGTATGCTTTCCAGATTGAAATGAAATTCAGGACCTGGAAAAAAGGCTTTAAGATCCAGGAAGTTCCCATCATATTCACAGACCGCACGCTGGGTGTGAGCAAGATGAGCACCAAGATTTTCAGAGAAGCCTTGTTTGGCGTAATGGAACTGCGTCTGAAAAGCATGTTCGGCCGTTTATAGGCCTGAATTGCGCCTGCCTGCCAATTTTATCATACAAATTCTCAAAACGGCATTTAATTGCCTAACTTTGCGCCCACATTCGCTGAATGGACGGAGACAGTAGTCGATATTATCATGCTGAGGGTTTATTACAGAAGGCAGAATCGCGTGCACAAGGTGCAGGCTCTTTCCCAACTGGAAAGCCAGGAAGATATTATCTGGATTGACCTACAAAACCCCACCCCCGCTGAAATCAGCGATGTGGAAGCACACTTCGAATTTAAGTTTCAAAGCCGTCAGCAACAGCTGGAGATTGAGAGTTCATCGCGCTATTTTGAAACCGATGATGAAATTATTGCCAACAGCAACTTCCTGAAATTTGACAACAGCGGCGAGGCATTTATTTCGCATGCAGTTTCATTTATTCTTCAGGGTGATGTGCTTTTCACCTATCGTGATGCCGATCTGGGCACTTTCTCGGATTGTGTGAAAAAAATAAAAATGTCAGGCAGATTATTCCACAGCGGAAAACAAATCATGACTTCCCTGCTGGAAACCGACGTTGACAATGACGCTGACTTGCTGGAAAACCTCGGCAGGCAAGTAGGTAAACTCAGCAGAGAATTGACCTTTGACAAGGGACCCGACGAGGATGTACTGCTGACTATTTCCCGTTTGCAGGAATTGACGATGGTGATCCGCCAGAACGTAATTGATAAACAACGCGTGCTCTCAGCCATTTTGAAAAGCCAGGAGTTTGTGGGCGAAGAATACGAGAGGCTGCGCGTAGTTATTAAAGATATCAATTCACTGATCGAACACACCAAATTCAATTTTGAGCGACTGGAATACATGCAGAATACATTCCTGGGTTTGATTAACATTGAGCAGAACAAAATCATTAAGATATTTACGGTAGCCTCGGTAATTTTCATGCCACCCACGCTGATTGCCAGCATATACGGTATGAATTTCAAGTTTACCGAAGAGTTTGACTGGCGCTATGGCTTCTGGTTTGCCATAGGCCTGATGGTATTGTCATCCATCTCTACCCTATTCTTCTTCCGCCGCAGGGGTTGGCTGTAAAACAGTATTCCCTTATTAATTGTTAGTTTAACATGTTGTGGGTCAGCATGTGCGTTTTGTTTTTTTCCGGTAATACTGAGATTATTACCATCCGCAATACGTATAAATTGGCTGTGGAGCAATCTGCCAAAGCGGATGAGCTGGTTAAGATTACGAAAAGTTATGGCAACAATGCCGTTGTTTTGGCGTATCACGCTACAGGCAAAGCCCTTCAGGCCAAGCATGGATGGAATCCGGCAAATCGATTTTCACTGGGTAAAGAAGCGGCAGCCTTGTTAAATAAGGCTGTTTCCTCATCTCCCCAGAATCTGGAAGTGCGTTTTTTGCGATTCAGTTTTGAAAGCCGCGCCCCATCTATTTTAGGCATAACCTACCACACAAAGGAAGATAAAGCCTGGATTATGTCTCATCTTGATAAAAAGCACCCTATCTGGGATGTGATGAAGGTTTTTTTGAAGGAGTGCGATTTACTGAGTGA
>CANHQZ010000015.1 GCA_947463125.1 Flavobacteriales bacterium
AATAAATCGGTAGTAATGCCGCCATCGGCCAGTTTTTTGCCCAGCAGGTCAAAATAAGCGTTGGATAAATACTGATTAAACTGCTCGCCACGAACCCCATAAATCACCTTCAGCATCTGGTTTTTCCCATTTGCCTTGAATAGGGGATAATGGTGTTCCAACATGATGAATGCTGCATTTAGAATGCTGTTTCCGTTGTATTCATCTGCATCAGAGGAAGTTTTTTCCACCAGGTAAATGCCTGAAGCATTGATATTGGAAGCTCCAAGATCTTCGGCAGGCTTGCGGTTGCTGGCAACAGATTTGCCTACAGGGCCGTAAACGAATTCACGGCTGTTGAATATTCTTGAACGGGTTTGCCTGAAAATACCATATTTGATATTGTTGGTCGTTTTGCCGGTGTTAATGCTATGTTGCATGTCTGCACTGGCCGAGAAGGTATTCTCATTCAGATTGGAGAAGAATCTTCCGGAACCGGCATTGAAAAAGTCATTGAGAACCAGATAGCGTGTGTCTTCTACGGTTGCATACTGCGCAATCCTAAAATCGGGAATTTCACGGTGGGTGTTGCCGTAATTTACCAGCCAGGTAAGGGTGCTTTGTTTGGTGCCAAAAACATGGGTTCCGTTTAGCTGCGTACTGGCCAGGCGGTTGTAATTAATTTGGTTTGAAAAACCTTCAATGGGAACCACAGGAGATACGTTGATGTCGTTATTCCCTTTTCTAATGGTGCTGG
This sequence comes from Flavobacteriales bacterium, assembly GCA_947463125.1. Classification (GTDB taxonomy): domain Bacteria; phylum Bacteroidota; class Bacteroidia; order NS11-12g; family UBA955; genus RGEC01. Next base: position 737 of record CANHQZ010000015.1, read on the forward strand.
ATGCATCGTAATTCAGTGTGTATAGGTTTTTCCAGTCGATGCGGTGGCGGTTATTGAGTTTGAAGCTCAGGTTCATGATACCTCCGTTTTGAACATTGGTGGTGAACAGGGCATCGTTGTAGCTGTTAATAAGCTGGTTGTCGCTCAAATCCTGTCTGTTAACAACCCCATCACTGTATTTCTGGGTTACAGAATAATTGAGGCTCATCAGCAAGCCAATTTCTTTTTTATTTTTAAGTTTGAATGGCACACCAATCGTGTAGTTGAAACGAGGAGTGAGCATGGGTTTGGTTGTGGTAAGGTCCCAGTTGTTGTTGAATTTTTGGGATTCAGTCGCAAGAAATTCCGCGGGTTTACCTTGGTTCAGATTGCCCGATAAAGCTGGTAATTTGCGGTCTGCGCCGGGTATTCCAAAATACTCGGAAGCAGAGCTGCTGAACATTTCAATAGGCCTGAGTGTGGTAATGGAGTTGTATTGGAAACCAAGGTTGAAACTTTGGGTCAGCTTTTCGGGAATGCTTTTGGTGTTGATGCGGATAATACCACCGCCGAAATCGCCGGTTACGTCGGGTGTGCCGCTTTTGATGACCACAATATTGTCCAAAAGTGAGGCGGGTATAATATCAAACGAAAAAGCCTTTCTGTCGCTCTCGGTGCTGGGTAACGGTGCGCCGTTCAGGTAACCTGCGTTGTAGCGGTCAAACATACCGCGGATGTTGGCAAATTTGCCCTCCATGATAGTAGCGCCCGGAATACGTTTCATAGCATCGGCTGAAGTACGAATGGTTGTGCGTTTAAAATCTTCCGCTGAAATGGCTTCCACCATTTGCACAGAGAGTTGTTTGGAGCGAATGGCGCCTGCAATTGTGTTTTCTTTCTGTTTGCGCGCTACAGTTATGTTGGCAACGCCCATGTCGCGAATGTTGCTGAGAATAGGATAAACGAAAGTTTCTTCGTTTATCGTGATGACTGCACTGTCTGTAAAATCTGCAAAACTGCGGCTTTCAATCTGGAAAATATGTTTACCGGGTTTCAGTTTCAGTAAAAACAGGCCGTCCATATCGGTGCGAACAGTATCTGCACTGCCAATGCCAAAAATTTTGGCATCGGCAACAGGTCGTCCGTTTTCGGACTGTACCTTACCGGTTAGGGTTCCCGTTTGGGCTGATACTTGGTTGAAACTTAATGCCAGCAGGGAAAATACAACAATACGATTCATGTTTTTCAGGTTCTTTCTTTCACCTTCAAAACAACCCTTTCGGAGTTATGCAAATATTACCGCGAGTTTAACATTGCGTATTTTTACGCAAACATTTACTTAACATTAAATTAATAAAAAGTTCAGGAAAGCTGTCTGCTCAATATCCCGAATATCTTACCGGGATTGGCGTGGGTGTATAATACCTCATAAACCGCCTCAATGATGGGTGCATGGATGTTGTTTTCCTTGCAAATGGGGTAAATGCTGCCGGTTGCGTAGTAGCCTTCGGCGATCATGTTCATTTCCAGTTGTGCGCTCTTCACGCTGTAGCCTTTGCCTAGCATGTTGCCAAAGGTTCGGTTGCGGCTGAACTGGCTATAGCAGGTTACCAGTAAGTCGCCAAGGTATGCGGCGTCTTTTACGTCGCGATGGGTTTCGTGCAGGGCTTCCAGGAAGGATTCCATTTCGCGCAGGGCAGCGCCGGTGTAAACAGCATGAAAATTATCGCCATAGCCCAGCCCGTGGGCAATGCCGGCTCCAATGGCATAAATGTTTTTCAGCACGGCGGCGTATTCGGCACCATACAAATCGTTGTTGGTGCAGGTGTTGATGTAGCGGCAGCGAATGAGGGCTTCAATACGTTCTGCCAGTTCATTGTCTGTGGCTGAAAGCGTGAGGTAACTCAGTTTTTCCAGGGCAACTTCTTCTGCGTGGCAGGGTCCTGTAATCAGGCCGATGTTTTGGGGCGAAATGCCGTGGCAGTTTTCCAGGTACCGCGCAATCACCAGGCGGGTGGTGGGATCCACGCCTTTTACAGCTGAAATGTAGATTTTGTCTTTTGGGAGGGATATATCCTTCAGGGCTTCGTGCAAAAATGCCGACGGAACAGCCAGAATCACTGCATCACAAGCGGAAATCATAGCCTGCAGATCGTTGTGCAGCGATACTTTTTGCAGGTCAATCTCTACCGATGACAAATATCGGGGGTTGTGGTGAAATTCTTCAATGTAGGCAAGCGTTTCGCTGTTGCGAATCCACCAATTTACGGCTACACCGTTTTTTTCAGAAATAATTTTTACAAGTGCAGTGGCCCAGCTGCCGCTGCCCACAATACCTACGCTATGAAAAGCATTTTCCACCCTGACTGCAAAAGTAGGGAAGTGTGGGCTTTATCGGCAAGCGATTCGCTTATTTCAGAATTTGTGCTGCGTGTTTGGCGGTTTCCACCTTTTCAATAACCTCGCTGATGTTACCTTTTTCATCAATTACGAAGGTGGTGCGGGCAATGCCCATATACTTGCGGCCATACATGCTTTTCTCAACCCAAACGCCGTAATCGGTGGCTACTTTGTTGTCGGTGTCGGCCAGCAGGCTGAAAGGCAACTCGTATTTGGCAATGAATTTCTGGTGCTTCTTTTCATTGTCGGGACTTACACCCAAAATGGCATAACCTTGTTTGAGCAGCTCGTCGAAGTTATCACGCAGGCTGCAGGCTTCCGCAGTGCATCCGGGGGTATCGTCTTTGGGATAGAAATACAAAACCAGCTTTTTGCCGGCAAAATCTTTCAGGGTAAGGGTCTGTCCGTTTTGGTCAGGTGCACTGAATGCAGGGGCTTTGTCTCCAGGTTTGAGGTTCATACAGGAATAACAACCCTTTCTTAATCTTGTTTTTATTCCCCGATAACTTCTTCCATGATTTCTATATCCTCAGTAGGTATCGGTAAACCATCTTTATACTCAGTGGTTTTTATCCATTCTCCGCCTTGGTAGCGCTGTTTTACGGTTCCGCTTCCATTGATGAAAGTAGTTTGATGAAAGATTTTTCCATTGGGTTCCCAGCAGGTATAAGTTCCGCTAACTTTTCCCTCCCGGAATTCCCATTGTTCTTTCTTTTGCCCATTAATGTACCAGACAGTGCTTTCACCATGTTTTAGTCCATGTTTATACTGGCTTGTTGCATAAATGCTGCCATTTCGGGCGCCGTAATGTTCCCGGTCATAACGTAAACTGACACTGTTGCCGTGTTTGTTATTGTTTATATACCAGCAGGTATCCAGAAAATAAGATTCGCTGTCGCCGTAATCAATCAGTTCCCAGCGATGTTCACCGTGCCCGGTTTTAAGGCCGTTAGCGTAATTGAACAGTTCATATACTAATCCTTCCTGGGTGTAGTATGCATATTTCCCATGCCTGATACCTTGCTTGTAATTTCCTTCAAACTGGAGTTTTCCGTTGTTGTAATGAATCTGTATGTTGACGGGCAATCCATTTTCAAAAAGCACACTTGCCTTGGTCAATTCCCCAATGCGGTATTCTGCCAATCCATTATACAACGTTCCTTTGTAGTAACCTTTGCCGCGCAAGGTGTCGCACCCCGAAGGGTCGCTCCAGATAATCCAATTAGGATTGCCGCAGTAATAAAATACAACATCGGTATCGCAGTTAAACAAATGTTTTTCGAAATCCGGATATATACTTATTTCTTCCAGTGGAACTGTTTGTGCATGGGTTGTTCCGGCAAACAACAATAATATTGCTGCCAGTGAGGCTTTTAAATATTGGCTCATCTTGAGGTGTAAAATGAAGTTGGGGAAGTTGTTACTTCATCCCCGCTTCGCTTTTGTATTTGGTAATATAAATTTTTAGTGTGGCTTCGCTTTTATACTTTGTAAAATACACCTGCCAGTCTGCTTCGCTTTTGTACTGGGTCCAAAACCAAATACCGCTGTAAGGTTTGGCCTCACTTTTATACTGTGTTTCATACACGATCATATCCGCTTCGCTCTTGTATTCAGTTACATAAATGATTTTATCAGCTTCACTTTTATAGGAAGTTTTATACACTTTCTGTGCAGATGCCTTGTGACCTGCCCATCCAATGAGGGCCAGCAGCAATAACTTTTTCATATTATTTGTTTTTAGAATGATGTTTTATTTTGTAAGCGCGGATTTCGTTTTCTATTTCAATTCGGTCAGCCTCCATATTCGCAACTTTTTCAAATATAGGAACGATGATGTAATTCCAGCAAATATAATGGGCAACAATCAATGAAACTGCGGACAGCAGGGAGGGAGGCAGGCTAAAGAATATGAAAAAACAGGGGATTACCAGGGTAAGATAAAAATAGGGTTCGTTCATGCAAAGCAGCCTTGCGATATGCATAAAGAAAAGGATAATTTTGTATTTCAAAACTTAATATTTAGGTGGTAAATGGATACTTAAAAATAATAACGAATGAAAAACAGAAATATTTCCCTGTTTTAAAAATAACAAACTAATTTATCAGAAACTATAGTTTTTCCAGCACGTATTCGGCCATTCTGCGGTACAAATGGTATTGCGCATTTCGATCGCCGATACCGTGGTTCCGGTTGGGATACACTTCTGCGTCGTAGCGCACGCCTGCCTTAATCATGGCATTGATCATTTCGGCGCTGTTTTGCCAGTGCACATTGTCATCGCCGGTGCCGTGTATGAGCAAATAATTCCCTTTAATGTTTTTCACAAACTGAATGGGAGAGTTGTCGTCATATCCGGCTGGATTTTCAGCAGGTTTGCGCAGGAAACGTTCTGTATAAATATTGTCATAATAACGCCAGCTGGTAACGGGGGCCACTGCCACGGCTGTTTTGAACACATCGGCACTTTTGGTAATGCACAGGCTGCTCATGTATCCGCCAAAACTCCAGCCCCAGATGCCGATGCGGCTGTTATCAACATACGGCAGTTTTCCCAGCCAGCGGGCCGCCGCAGTTTGATCAATGTGTTCCAGTTTGCCCAAATTCAGGTAGGTGCATTTTTTAAAGACTTCCCCGCGGTGTCCGGTTCCACGGCCGTCGAAGCTTATTACAATGTATCCTTTTTGTGTCAGATACTGGTGGTATAAATAATTGCGTCCGCCCCAGCTGTTTCTCACGGTGTTCACACCCGGACCGCCGTATACAAACATCAGCACCGGGTATTTTTTGTTTGGATCGAAATCATGGGGTTTTATCATCCAGTAATTTAAGGTTATGCCGCTGTCTGTGGTGGCCACCCCGAATTCGCTCTTCCCGAATGCATATTCATTAAGCGTCTTTCTGGCAGCCGTATTTTCTTCCAGTATCCGGCTATTGTTTTTTATATTGCCTTTGGCCAGTTCCTTTAAAATAAATCGGGTGGGTTCTCCAAAACGGCCATGGGCATCAATGTAGAATTTGCCTCCATTGAGGAAGCTAACACTGTGGTGTCCGGGGTCGGGGGTAATTGCCGTTTTTTTCTTTCCGTTTAAATCAATGCTGTAGCAATGGTCTTCGGTGGGTGAAACTTCGCTGCTGTTGTAGTAAATAAGGCCGTTGGCTTCATTGACATAGGTAATTCCCAAAACATCAAATTTGCCTGTTGTGACAGGTGTTTCTTTAAATTGGTTCAATACTTTGGCAGGTGTGTAGCGGTATATGTGGTTGTATCCGTTTTTCTCTGATGTGGTAATGAAACCGGGGCTGTTTTTCAGAAAATACAGGTTATCGTGTATTTCAACGTAGGTTTTGCTTTTTTCGTAAAGAACTGTTGTAACGGCTCCGGTTTTGGCGCTGGCAAACAGCATCTTCCATTCATTTTGGGTGCGGTTTAGCCATTGTATGCTCAGCTGCCCGGGCACCTGTGTCCATTGGATTCTGGGCAGATACTGATCTCCGGGTGCAATATCGGCTTTTACCTTTTTGTCGGTTGCGGGTTCGTACATATACACTTCCACCACAGAGTTGTCTTCGCCTGCCTTGGGGTATTTCCAGCGTTCCTGATCGGGATACAGCCCGGTAAACATATCCATGCTGAATTCTTTTACGCCGCTTTCATCAAAACGGAAATAGGCGATGTGTTTCCCATCCGGTGACCACTCAAAGCCGCGACTCATGCTGAATTCTTCTTCGTATACCCAATCTACGGCACCGTTGATGATGCTGTTTTTTAACCCATCGGAGGTTACGGCTTTTTCCACCTGGTTTTTCAGATCAAACACAAAAAGGTCATTGTCGCGCACATAGGCCAGATAGCGGTTATCTGGACTCATCTGCGGATACATGGCTTTCTGGTCACTGATTTTAATGGAATTTCCGGTGGTCAGATCCACAAGAAAAATGAGGGATTTGGTGCTGTGCCGGTAAATGGATTCCGTGGCTGCGGTAAGAATCAAGAATTTTTCATCTTTGGAGAAAGTATAACCGTCAGGAACCATATCCACAGAGGTTTCCGAACTTCTGAGTATAATGCCTGAGCTATCGCCGGTCCACAATTTGCGCTTTATAATTCTCCAGCGCGGGTTTGGCGTGCCGGGTTTGGGCCAGCCGTTAGATTCGGTTATGAGCTCGGTATAGTGCAGTCCGTCGTTCATTACATTGAAGCCGGAAATGCCCGCTGTTCTGAATGTGCCTTTCAGAAATACATCTTCCAGGGTGAAGGATTTTTTCTGTGCAATACCGGCGGTAAGCCCGCCAATCAAGGCAGTAATGCAGAAAATAAGTTTCTTCATCGTATTCTCGTTAGTTTCACATCTTTAGAGCGCTTTATTATTACCGGAACGAGTTCCTTGGTGACCATACTTTCATCCAATCCAAACCACTTCTCCGGTCTTCCTGCAAGAAACTTCATTTTACCGTAGGCATTTAGAACCATATTGTCCAAAATTGGGAGTTCATTCTCTTGTGTAACTTCTTCATCTATGAGCACGAAGCGAAAATCTCCCAGGTATCTTTTGTCTGAAAATGCATGGTAGTAGGGATCCAGATCGATTTCATGGTTATTCAACATTTCCTGAATAACAAGGCGCAGGTAGTAACTGATCTTTTGCTGTACCCTAAAACCCAGTTTAAAACGCACTTTGTAAATATCGTTCTTTTCAATGGTTGTCACTTTGTATTCCATGGTGTAGGGTTCGTCCGTTACATCCACATTCACAAACCAGTAGAAATCCGCTCTTTTAGGCCTTTTTTGAAGAATGCTCTGCAATAAAAGGGTCTCAACTTCATCATCATTTTTTGCTTTGCTCAGATAAATAAGATGCGTTGCATATTTAGGAAGGGTGGTGTCCTGGCTCAAAGACCGGAGTTTATCTCTGAAATTTAACAGTGAAACATTGTCTGTGAGACGGCTTTTGATCTGGCCGCCTTTCCAGAAAATATACATAAATGCCATGATGACGATACCAATAACTACAGTAACATAGCCGCCGTGTGTGAATTTTGCCAGATTGGCCAAAAGGAATGCACTCTCCACGGTGAAAAACACCATCATTATCATCCAGATAATAACCAGGGGCCAGCGTTTCATCTTTAAATAATAAAAGAGCAGCAATGATGTCATCAGCATGGTGACTGTAATCGCCAGGCCGTAGGCAGCTTCCATGGCTTTACTTTCTTTGAAGTACAGAACAACAGCCACACATCCCACCAACAATGCTGTATTGATAAAGGGTATATATATCTGACCTTTGATATCACTGGGATATTTTACGGTGAATTTTGGGAAGAAATGCAGGCGGATTGCCTCAGAAACAAGTGTGAATGAACCACTGATAAGGGCTTGACTGGCAATAATAGCCGCCATGGTGGCGATGCCAATGCCTATGAGCAAAAACCAATCAGGCATGATGGCATAGAAAGGACTTTTTGTGCCGATAACCTGGCCTTGTAGACCTAGCAGATGAGCACCCTGGCCAAAATAGTTGAGCAAAAGGCTGATTTTTACGAAAATCCATGTAATCCGTATATTTTTCTTTCCGCAATGTCCAAGATCGCTGTACAGCGCTTCTGCGCCGGTTGTACACAAGAATACGGCTCCCAAAAGCACGAAGGCTTCTTTACTGCTGCTGATGAATTTTACAACGTAAATGGGATTAATTGCTTTAAGCACGTCCGGATTTTCAATGATTTTTGAAACCCCAAGTACAGACAGCATTCCGAACCACAACAGCATAATGGGGCCGAAGGCTTTGCCTACCGTGCTGGTTCCCGCTCTCTGAAAAATGAAAATGATGGTAATAATGGCGATGACAATGGGCACCGTTTTTATGTCTGGGTAGATAATTCTTAGACCTTCAATGGCTGAAGATACAGAAATAGGGGGGGTGATTATTCCATCAGCCAGCAACATGGCCCCACCAATCATGGTTCCTATAATTAGGTAAGGAAACCTTCTTCGCAGCAAACTGAAAAGTGAAAAAATGCCTCCTTCACCTTTGTTGTCGGCCCTGAGTGTTAAAATCACATATTTAATGGTGGTTTGTAAAGTCAACGTCCAGAAAACACAGCTGATACCTCCCAGAACGGTTAGTTCATCTATGGGTTTGTCGCCCACAATGGCACTCATTACATACAAAGGCGAGGTTCCTATATCGCCGTAAATAATACCCAAAGTAACCAGCAGGCCGGCCGCCGATAACTTGTCAATGCGAGAATGCCCCATTTGAATAAAGTGAGGGCGAATTTACGCGGGTTGACGCCAATTTTTTTTCGGCATGTCACAAGTTGTGAATAATCTGTCAACAAGGTCAGAGTTGCCCACAGTGTCTTGATTACACCATGGTGTATTATTTATGGAAAATTAAGCATCGCCGATTTTTCTCATCGCCTTCGTGTGTGACGAACTTTGCAGCACTTTATCTGTTAATCATTCATAAAAATCCATCCATAACCGTGTCAAACAAAAACCTCATCTCTCATTACTTCGGCGAAAACGTTTTCGGTCCCGAAGCCCAGAAAAAGTATCTTAGCAAAACCGCTGTGAAAGCCATTGCCGATGCGCAACGCGAAGGCCATCCCATATCAGCAGAACTGGCCAGCGAAGTAGCATCCGGGATGAAGGATTGGGCATTGAACAAAGGATGTACGCACTACACCCACTGGTTTCAGCCCCTGCGTGGAACCACAGCCGAAAAGCACGATAGCTTTTTTGAGCCGGTGGCAACCGATAAAGGTGTGGAGAAATTCAGCGGTAAAGCCCTCGTGCAGCAGGAGCCCGATGCTTCCAGTTTCCCCAGCGGCGGTATTCGCAATACTTTTGAGGCCCGCGGATATACGGCCTGGGATCCCTCTTCACCCGCATTTATTATGGAGAAAGCCGGCGCCAAAACCCTGTGCATCCCCACCATATTTGTATCCTACACCGGCGAGGCGCTGGATTATAAAGCGCCTTTGCTGAAAGCCATTGCCCTCATTCGCAAGGCCTCTACCGACGTTTGTAAATATTTTGATCCCAAGGTTTCAGATTGCACCATCAGCCTGGGTGTGGAACAGGAATATTTTCTGGTAGATGAGGCACACTTCCACCAGCGCCCCGATTTGATGCTCGCAGGCCGCACCCTCGTGGGAAGTTCGCCCGCCAAAGGACAGCAGCTGGAAGACCATTATTTTGGTAGCATTCCCAACCGAGTGCTGGCGTTTATGGCCGATTTTGAAGAAGCCAGCCACAAACTGGGCATTCCCCTGCGTACCCGTCACAATGAGGTTGCACCCGCTCAGTTTGAGTGCGCGCCTCAGTTTGAAGAAGCCAACCTGGCGGTTGACCACAACAGCTTGCTGATGGATGTGATGGAAAGCGTGGCCGATAAACACGGTCTGAAAGTGCTTTTCCACGAAAAGCCCTTCAAAGGCATCAACGGTAGCGGTAAGCACAACAACTGGAGTATCATAACCAATACAGGCGTGAATGTGCTGTCACCGGGCGCCGATCCGCAGAATAACCTGCAATTCTTAACTTTCTTCATCAATACCATCAAGGCGGTTTATGACCACGCCGATTTGCTCCGCGCGAGCATTGCCACAGCGGCCAACGATCACCGTCTGGGCGCCAACGAAGCACCACCCGCCATTGTATCGGTGTTTGTGGGCGATACCCTCGAGCACGTGCTTGAAACCTTTGAAGGCACCAAAACCACAGCCAAGGCAGGGAAGGGAAATGCCAGCATCAAAATTGCCAATATCCCCGAGATTTTGCTGGATAATACAGACAGAAACCGAACTTCGCCTTTCGCCTTCACCGGCAATAAATTTGAGTTTAGGGCCGTGGGCAGCAGCGACAACTGTGCCAGTGCCATGACTGTGCTGAATACCATTGTGGCCGACCAGCTCATTAAATTTAAAAAGGATGTGGATGCAGCCCTCAAAGCGAAAAAGGGAACCAAAACGGAAGCCGCCATCACAACCGTGTTGCAGGGCTACCTGAAAGACAGCAAGAAGGTCCTGTTTGGCGGAAACGGCTACAGCGAAGCATGGGTAAAAGAAGCCAAAAGCCGTGGTTTGAATAACATCAAAACCACGCCCAGGGCGCTGGAGGCCTACATCAGTAAGTCCAGCACGGATTTGTTTGTGAAGAACGGCATTTTCAGCCACAAAGAGCTGGAAGCCCGTACGGAGATTCGTTTCGAAAACTACATACTGCGCCTGCAGATTGAAGGCCGCCTCATCAATGAAATGGTGCAGAACCACATTGTGCCTGCCGCCATTAATTACCAGAAGCGATTGGCCGACAACGTGCAAACCCTGCTTCAGATTGGGCAGAAGAAGGAAACGCTGAAAGCGCAGAACGAGATTATCTCCGAAATCAGCAGCCTGGTAAACAAACTGCACGAAGCCAACAAGGCCATGACCGCAGAGCGTGCCAAGGCCAACAAAATTGAGGATGCCCATAAGCGCGCCATTGCCTATTGCGAAAAGGTGAAGCCTTTGTTTGACGACATCCGCGAATACAGCGATGCGCTGGAAAGCATGATTGACGACAACGAGTGGCCTTTCCCCAAATACCGCGATTTGCTGAGTGGCTGCCGCTAAAAAATCTAGAAATAAGAAAGCCCCGGTTGACGGGGCTTTTTTTATGTATTTATCCTAAAAATTAGTACTTTATACTCATTTTTATACGATTTATAGCTATTTTATTTGTGGGTTCTACACGATGCAATTACGCGGATGGTATAGCGCCCTGCTATTGTGTGCTTTTTATTTTAGCACATCTGTTTTTGCTGCGCTTTCCCCTGCAGATTCGCTGGAATTGCGTGTGCGAAACGCTGCGGAGCGTGGAGCGGTGGCCGATAATCTGGGGGCGGCATTTTATGCGCGTCCAGGTGGGGAAGTGCTTCTGCTTCCACCCAACAAGGACCTGCGTTTTGCCATACTTATCTATAATGTAGATATTCTGCCGGATCGGGCCCAGTTCAGTGCCGGTCTCGCCTTCCGTGACGGAAAAAGCAATCAGCTGGTGGCATTCAAAACCGACAACATACACTTCTATTATAAACAAGGTCTAACCGGGCCGGTTCGGATGCAACTGATGAGCAATGTGCTGCTGCGGCTGGGGCGGGCCGCTACCGTGCAGTTTATGGGAGGTTACAACCAAACCTGGGCTGAGTTTGATTGTGGCGGACTCAAACAATTTGGAATTACCGCCGACGCAAGAATCAACAACAACGTGCTTGTGCCGGTGGATGCAAAACAAAAACCCATCCCCGACAGTGCACTCACATCTCGCATTCAGCTGCAGGTAAAATCCTGGGATGAGCTGTTGGTGAGCATTAGCCTGAATCCTTTTCAGATAAAGGGTTTTGATGGTTACGTTTTTAATGTTTCAAAAGCTACCCTGGATTTGAGCGGAGACATGAATGCCGAAGGCATGCAGCTGCCCGATAATTACCGTAATCCCGGGTTTGATGCTTCCTGGGAGGGATTTTATCTCGCCGAAGGTAAACTGCTTTTTCCCAAAAAATTCGCTTCAGATAGTCTGTCGGCAGCACTATCATTCCGAAATCTCATTCTGGATGAAACCGGATTCTCCGGAAACATAACCGGCGAGCGCATCCTATCACCCGAAAAAGGCAACTTAGCTGGCTGGCGGTTCGGCATAGACAAGGCAAGTATCTCATTTTACAGAAACTGCCTTTCCAAGGCAGAACTGCTGGGGCCGCTGGGACTGCCTGTTTTGCCCGATTCGCAGTACCTTCAATACCAGGCATTGCTTGGGTTTGAAGATGAATACAGTTTCCGGGTTTTTACACGCGATACCCTTTCATTTCCGGCATTAAAAGCAGGTAAAGTACGGTTGGACCCCGGCAGTCAGGTGTATCTAGGCAGTGTGCGTGGAGAGATTAAAGCAGAAGCATTACTGCATGGACTGCTGAGTATTTCGATTGCAGGCAATACTGCCGAAAAATCTCCTGCTGCAGGCTTTAATGGGATAGCCTTTCAGGGTTTGTCTGTTTCGAATACCGCTCCCAAATTAGCCATAGCGTATCTGGGGATAGCCCGTTCGGGCGAGCCAACCCAACGTGTCAGCAGTTTTCCTGTCATGATTCATTCGGTGGGTGCGCGCACCGAAAATGATCAAATACACATACAGTTTGGTTTGGGATTAAATCTGTCTGAGAAAATCGGCTGCAGCACTCGGTTTGCGGTGATTACTGCGTTTAAAAGCGAACAGAGAACAGACCGATGGTTGTTTGTAAGGGTAAGGCTTGATGACATAGCGCTGAGGGCAGAAATTGCCAACATCCGTTTCAATGGCCGCATTTCCATGATGCGCAATGATCCGTTGTATGGTGATGGTTTTAGCGGTGCCATTGAATTTGGCGTGAAAATGGCAAGTCAAAAAGTCCAGGGTGCATGTTCGGCCATATTTGGCAACGTAAATCAGAACCGTTACTGGTACTTTGATGCTTCTCTCCGCATTTCCGGAAATGGTATCCCACTCGCTCCGGCTATTTCCCTGAATGGGTTTCTGGGTGGAGCGTGGAACCGCATGCGTGTTTTGAGGCCCGAAGAAAAAGCGCCGTCAGAAAATTATGGTCAGAGCGCCAACGGCAGGGTCTATGTTCCGGATTCAGCCTTTGGAATGGGCCTTAGGGCGGGTGTCTTCCTAAGTAGTACTTCGCCCGGTGCTTTTGAAAGCCATGCTGTTCTTGAGATGCAGTTTTATAAAGGAGGTGGATTGGCGAGTGTCAGTATGCTGGGTACGGCAGACTTTTTCATGAAGCCTGTGCCTGCGAATCAACAAAAATTTACACAACAAAGCCAAGCATTGTGTGGAATAACCAATCCCAGGCAATGGGTTTCGCAGTACAGACCTACAGGGCAGGTAGCAGCGGCACTGGAAATGGTGCTGGATTTTGATAAAGAAACCTACAAGGCAGACCTGGGAATGTATGTTAATCTTCAATCGCAATCCATGGGGGTATCCGGGCGGGGAAATAATGGTTTCGCAGGCCAGGTTAACCTTTATTTTTCACCGACAAACTGGTACGTATGGATTGGAAATAGCCTTCACCCGCTTGCGGTTCGGGCAATAGTGCCTAAATTACTCAATGCAGATGCTTCGGCCTACTTTATGGCTGGTACTTACATACTTCCTGCTCCCCCTTTGCCGGAAATGATTCAAAAATCTGTGGGTGCGAATGTGATTTTTGAACGAAATACAGAGCTAATTTCAAAGGGTGTGGGCTTTGCCCTGGGAGCCAACCTGAAATGTGATATCGGAGGTGACTATTCCGACAGAAAACTGGCCATTTATGCTTCCTGTTCAGCGATTGCCGGTTTTGATATTCTGCTGCAACAATACCACAACAGCGTATACTGCAAACAAACGGGGGAAACACCCGGTGTGAACGGCTGGTTTGCGCAGGGTAAATATTACGTAGGCGCAGCATTGAACCTGGGTGTAAGTGTAAAAGACCATAAGATTCAGATTGCTAATATGAGCGTGGGTGCGGTGCTATATGGGCAGGGTCCAAACCCTGTTTATGCTGAGGGGATGGCAGGCATCAATATCAATACTGTGCTGTTAAAGTACAATGGCAACATACGCCTGCAGCTGGGCAATAAATGCGATTTGTCGGAAACAAAGTATAATTCCATTCCCATTATTACCATTGCCGAACCGGCCCAGGGCAGGGATGTCTCTGTGCTGACCAGACCTGCCGTGAATTATGCCTTGCCGGTTATGTCTGAATTTCAGGATGTGGATCAGCGCCGACTTCGTTTCGCTCCTGATTTCCTGCTCATGCGCGACAATCTGAAAGTAGCCGGACAGTGGGTTGTTTCAGCCGGAGGTGAGCAGGCCGTATTTCAGCCTGCAGAGCCATTACAGCCATTTTCTTCCTATACCCTGCTTGCCACAATTTATCTCGAGGCGTGGATTCCGTCCAAGTCGGCATGGCAGCGGATAAAACAATCGGGAAGTGAGATTGTGGAACAAAAGTCGCTGCGATTTACAACCGGCGGTCTTCCCAGGGAAATACCCCTCAGCAATATTGCTGCAGCGTATCCGCATCCGGGGCAAGTAAACATGCATCGCGAATACAGCCGAAAGGGATTTGTGGAATTAAAAGTGCCACAGTGGCAATCACTTACGTTACCGGGAACACGCATCGTAGCCCGCTTTTCAGCACAAAATGGAGAGTGCTGGGAGACATTGACTGAAATACGCGGAAACACCGCGCGCTTTGAGATTCCGGTAAATCTTAGCAATGATAAAGTATATCGTTTTTCATTGGTAAGGCAAAGCAGTACACAGCCTTTGGTAAACATTGCATCCGGAAATCAGGAAGGTCAGACATCACTGAAGAATGCGACATTGGGTTCGGGGCTGTTCAGTTCTGCGGCGGCCGGAGGCAATATGCAGAAGGCTGACAGGGTTGATAATACAGTGTTGCTAAGCTATTTGTTCCGTACTTCCGTCTATGCTCAGCCGACTCAAAAATGGATTTCTTGTAATGTTCGGGATACAGCTGTATCAGGTGCCGACATTGCATTTGATTTGCAACAGGCAGCAGGCGAATACCTTGAATCGGCGGAACTCCGCCAATATTTATCGCTTTCCGTAGAGCTGAAACGCAATACCTGGTTCAGCCGCTCTGTTTATCCGTTGCTTTACGGGTATTACTATAAACTGCCGCCCGCCCTCCGCTCACAAATCAACTGGGGCCGTGACACCACCGGAGGGCTTATTCCCCGCAAACCGCAAACTATAGAGCAGGCTGGAATTGACAGGGTAGAACTCAAAACATCTCATTTTACATCGGGTAAATATGTTTTTGATAAAACAGCGATACTGCTGACTTTCAACGGACCTCGTTTGATTGAAAGCGACCTGACGGTACTCAGGCAAAGCCTTACAGCAATGAGTGCAGGTATGGACAGAGCAACTCTGGAAATGCTGACAGCCGGCATACCCGCTATCCAAAATAATCAAACACTGAACTCGGTCACAAAGCCGGTGCAGGCCCCGGTGCTGGGTAACGGAGGGCGTACACAGCCGGTCCCGGTAACACGGATTGGGACCCTCATTGCACAGCAAGCCGCTGCACGGAACCGGTTTTTAATGGCTTTGAACACCATTACAATTCCATCAATCCCAAAGGGATCCGTTATTCCGCTCACTGGAATCTATAAAATCTCGGATAACCCCGCGGTACCTCTGGCAGTTGGGAAAGGAGGTATTCTGTGAGACTGATTTTAAGCTTGATTTTCTGTAGTTTACTGCAGCTAAATGCTGTAGCGCAGTCAAGCGGTTTTTCTCTGCAAACCCGGCGATTTGCCGATGCTGTATGGATTCGCTGGTCTGCACAGCGCCCCGATCTATTTAAAAAACAAAGTCCTCACGGATTTTCCCTACACAGGATCACCGTAAGCCGCGACGGAAAGGCACTGGAAACCGAGGAGCGATATCGGTTAAATGCAGAACCCATTAGATGGGACACGGCTTCGAATCTGAGCGATACCCTACGAACGCTTAAAACGTTGTTTTTTTTCAAATCCGATTATACCGATGATATCCGCAAAAACATACAAAACAAGGAAATGGCAGACTTGGCGTGGTTGCAGGGTAATCTGATGCTGCTACGGGATTTCAGGCTGGCACTCAACTGTGGTATGGGTTGGATTGATATGGATGCGAAAGCCAATGAAACGTATCTGTATGAATTGCAACCCTGGAACGATACGACCCTGCTTGGATCTGCATACTGTGGGGTGTACCGGCAACAGGCAATTCCAAACCTCTCGCTGAAAAACGAAAAAAACAGAACTGTATTGCTACAAATAGCTGAATCGCCGGACTATTGGGGGTACATCATTGAAAAGGCACTGGATTCAGGCATGAACTTTAAACCCTTGTCTGCACAGCCTTTTGTCAATGGCACAAAATCGCCGGATTTGCTGGTAAACGATTCACAGGGGTTTGCCTTCGGCCAAATTTATTACAGGGTTGCAGGTATCGATGCCTTCGGGCTTTCGGGACCGTGGTCGGATACGGCAGGCGTTTTTATGGTACCGGAAATGGTTTGTCCGGGCATCGAAAACTTTCGTCTTGTCGGAGATACGTTGCTGGAATTCAGCTGGAATATGCCTGACAGCTTGTTGCCCTACGTGAAAAAATCCTCTTTCAGTTACAGCAGTTCGGTAGATGAGGTATTCCTCCCTTTAAAGCTATGGAAGGCAGGTAGTTTTATGCGTGCACGTTGGCCTTCCGGGTGGTCTTCGGTTTATCTCAAACCGTCTTTTACCGATATAAACAGCGACGAATATTTTGGGCCTGTTGCATTTTTGCAACCCCCGGATTCCTTGCCACCTCCCGCTCCTGAAAGACTCTCAGCGGTTTGCGATTCATCGGGTATTGTTCGGATTCACTGGCGTTCGATCCAGGGTGCGGAGTATTACCGCCTCTATCGCGCCAATTACCGTAATGTGGAATTTACGGACCACTCCCATCTATACTTAAGTGATACGTTCTATTCTGATACGCTGGATTTGAAAACCCTGCAAGACTCTGTTTACTATGCAGTCACTGCACTTGACAGCCGTTATAACGAATCGCCCCAAACCAAGGTGGCGTGCGCTGTGTACGACATTATCCCGCCACCACCTCCTGCATTTTTGGGGTATGAACTCACGGATAAAGGATTTCTTCTGCGCTGGACCCAACACAGCGATGCTGCTTATTACACCCTTTACAGGCAAGGGAATCAGCCGATGCAGGTAATTGCGGATTCGGCAACCTACACCGATAGTACCGGCGTGGAAGAGGAGCATTATACCTATCACCTGATAGCGACCGACCGCAATGGCAATGTTTCCGGGTCTTCAGCCAGACTATCGCTGAAGTTTCCGGCAAAATCTGAAATCCCTGAGGTCCCCAGACCCATTTGCCTGAATGACAGCCAGAAACGCCATTGCTGCATTTTTTGGGATTATCCTGAAATGGAAGGCATCTCGCATTTCAGGATTATGCTAAAAACCAACGGAAGAAAAAAAACCATGGGAACAGCCCGAGCAGATGAAAGGCAATATTGTCTGTTTGGGTATTTAAAATCTGAAGAGGATGAAATTCAGGTTATTGCTTATACCAAAAATGGAATGAAGAGCCGATGAAAAAATTCATAATAATACCGTGCCTTTTGATGATACAGGCGCTTTGCGGAAAACAACATTATCTGCTGGAGTTTAGCGGGGATTATACCTGGGGAGGCGGAAATGCCGATTTTGTAAAAGTTAAAATTATTTATCATTTTGACGGTAAATCCAATATCTATGATTCCCTGATTTTGCGCGGACCTGTTCAAAAAGTATTCAGAAGGTCCTTTGCCCAAACTCCCGATTCGTTGTCTTTTCAGATTGTGGACCATTCCAGGCGGATTCCACAGCAGAACACATTTGTAATGGGCAGTGCTTTGCAGCATTGCAGTCGTTTGATATTCCCCAAACTCATGAAAAATGCGCCGTGTGAGTCCTTTTATTACAACGAGCTGGGCCTCATTTGTGCTTCGCTAAAACTCAGTGTATACGATGATGTTTTACCGAACCTGCCCGAAAAAAACGGATTGCTGCAAAATGCGGTCTATTGCGAATCAGAAGCAAGAAATTTCAGACTTAATGCGCCTTGCCACATGGCTTTCAGGCCGTCAGGAGGAATGTTGCAGTGGTATGAAAGTACCGCGCCACAGGGACCATGGACAAAAACAGATACGGGCCTGACCTGCAATCCATCTGCCCGCTTGCTTTCGGGGCAAACACCACTGTTCAATCAGCATAGGTATTATAAGCTTGTGACGGATTCATTCACTGTAACCGGCGAACGTAGCAAATCTAGCGGTGTGTTTGGCCCTGTATCGTATTATTTGAATCCCCGGGCTGATTCAATCACCGTGTATGGCAGAAACTGCAGCGAAACCCAAAAGCGAATGGATATAGCGCTTACCAACGACAGTGCACATCAGCATGCTGAAGGAATCAATGTATGGCTCAAAAACCTGGATAATCCTGCACCCGATGGCTTGTGGTTTTTTGGAAATTGGGAAAATGCAACCGGCATACGAATAGGCAAGATGACGGGGCAATATCATGCCCTTGCATCACAAAATGCTGGCAAGACTTTCTATACGGTGAATGGATGGTATGCAATAGGATTGGATTTTACCCCCTGGAATGACTTTGACTGCGGTTTTCGCTGGGATACTGTTGTTGTCAGCGGCCCGTATGGAATGGAAATTAATCCCCGCATATTATGCGGAGAAAAATGTCCTGGAAACAGCGATGGAAAGTTTACCATTACTGGGAAAAGTGCGTTATGGAATGATACACTTTTGGTGAGTGTAAAAGGGTTGGGCTTATACAAACCGGGTGATACAATAACAGGTTTGCCACGCGGAGATTATGATTACTCGGTTTCAGGCCGGGGTGGATGTTTTGAAAAAGGACAGTTCCGAATTCCCGGCTCTCCTTTTTTTGGAAAAAAATTCAGGGTAGATACGACGCTTTGTCTTGGACAGAAACTGTTCATCAACGCAAAGGATTCGAACGCCAGCGCTTTTGAGGCAACCAAACCCAATGGTGATAAACTGTTGAATGATACGTTTACGGCGTATGAAAATGGTCGCTGGCATTTGCAATGGACCAATGATTCGGGTTGTGTGGCGCGCGATACGTTACATGTTCAAAGGCGCAGCCTTGCAGTTACCCATGATTTTTTAATGCCGGCACAGGTGAGGCTTTCCGATACTGCCTGGGCCATAGATCACAGCCGGCCTAAACCCCTCAGCAGCAGCTGGAATGCAGAAAAGGCCACGTGGGAGCGCGCGCAAAATGAAAACCTAAGGTTTTATATAAAAGATACCGGACTGTACCGCATTACCCTCACCTCCCAATTCGATTCGGGTTGTACTTTCCGCCGCACTAAAGTCTTGCATATCGTCGGGGTAAATGATACAGCCGGATTCCTGCCTCAGCTTGGTTATCAGGGCCCGTTGATTAAGCAGTTTGTACTCAAACCCAATCCTTCTGATGGAATAAAGTTTTCAGCGGAAATAACACTCAGAAAGCCTTCCGATATTGTCCTGATGCTGCTAGATCCCATTTCAGGAATTGAGCTACGCAAAAAGGAGTACAAACAGATACAGCGGTTGTCCGAACATCCCTTTGATATTGAAGCTGAGGGAGTTTATTACCTCAGAGTATTGGCCGAAAACGAGACCCAAATTCGCAAAATACTCATCATTAAATAGGCAAAGGGTGCGCAGGTTATTAGCGATATTGATGTTATTTTTCGGAGGTCCAGCATGGCTTTTTTCGCAGGACGTGGAGAAGGTGCTGAAAAACAAACCTGTTGAGGCGAACGGAACTGTGCAGTTGCAGCAAATGCTGAATCGCAAATTCGGTGATGCGGGCAACGATCAGCCATACAACTATGTGCTCAGCGGAAATCTGAACCTAAAATTATTTGGCGTAATCGATGCGCCGTTTCAGATGCTGTTTTCCAATATGGGCAGCCGGTTTTCGCAGCCAACATTTAACCAAACAGCGCTGCACCCGCAGTACAAATGGATTCAGCTGCACCTGGGAAGAATTGCTGTGAACTGGTCGCCCCAAACCGTGGGCGGGCATGTATTTCAGGGCGCTGCCACCGATCTTACCCCTGGCAACTGGACATTCAGTGCCTTGTATGGCCGTTTTCAGAAAGCCGTTTCAGCCCCGCCGGACTCACTCTCAGGCAATGTAATTCCTGCGTTCAGGCGTATGGGATATGGGTTCAGGGCCGCTCACCGGCATAAAAACACCCATGTGCAGGCCACCTATTTTCAGGCTTCCGACGACACCGGCAGTGTGCAAATCGGACCTTTTGCAGCGCAAAAACCAATCGGAAACAGGGTTTACGGTTTGCTTTATGACCAAATCGTGTTCAAAAAACTCATGCTACAGGCCACGTGGAACCAAAGCCTTATTAATTCGGATTTGCGGCTACCCGATAAATGGACAAACAGGCAACATTACAAAGCAAGCCTGGCCTGGCAGGGCAAAGCGCATCAGTGGAACCTTGCCTATGAGCACACCGATCCCGATTACCACACGCTGGGCGCCTATTACTTTAACAACGACATGGAAAACATCAGTCTGGGCGGCAATCTACAGGCGCTAAAAGGGAAGTTGAGCCTGAGCGGACAGGCGGGTTTGCAGCGCGACAACCTCGATAACCGAAAGAGTTCTTCCATGCGCAGGCAGGTATACAGCCTGCAGGCGCAATACCGGCTGGGCAAAAGTGGCATGCTGTCGGGTTCCTATTCCAGTTTTACGAGCTTCACCAATACACGGCCGTTCACGGATTATCTGCAACCCAACAGCCCTATGCTGGCCTGGGATACGCTCAATTTCAGAGAAATTTCAGAATCCGGGAATGTGCAGCTGGCCCTGCCCATGCCCAAATGGGGGAAATGGCAGGGCAGTTTCACGGGCAACGGACTTTGGCAGCGTAATGCCGGTGCACCGGGCAGCAACAGCGATTT
Organism: Flavobacteriales bacterium; assembly: GCA_947463125.1. GTDB lineage: Bacteria > Bacteroidota > Bacteroidia > NS11-12g > UBA955 > RGEC01. Next base: position 21,728 of record CANHQZ010000015.1, read on the forward strand.
TTACAACGCCGGTGCGGGTTTGGTGGCCCAGCACACCCAAAATGGCGCCACGCTGGCCCTGCAACTGAATGCCGGACAAAACATGGCAGGGGAGATGGTGATGCGGAACCTGGGGCCTGTGATATCCTGCAGTCTGCCACTGATGGATAAAAAGCTGAGAACGTCCGTTTCGTGGTCGCGCATTGTATCGCAGGTGCAAAACCAAAGAAACGTGATGAGCAGCGCCCGGTTTCAGCTGAACCGGCAATGGAAAAAACAATCACTACAGGCTATGCTGCAGTTTCAGCAATCCCAAGGCAGGGGCTTTATGCAGGCGGTAGTGGGGTATCAGGTGGTGGTGAGGTAGGTTTGCAGCTAAAAGAAGTTGGCGGGTTTTAATCGAAATGCTGATCCAGTAAAATAATTTTCTTTTACTACAGATTATTTTTTAGAGAATAAATCCGCTAATTATATTTAGTTACTGCTAGGCGATTGTAATTTTTCGACACTGTCTTTGGGCAATTCAAAAAAAGGCGCTTTACCATCTTCTATAGTAAATGGCAGGCCTCTGGAAGAGCAACATCCGTATGTGAATCCGCTGTAATAATACACTATGTTACCTTTTTTGAAATTATCGGATAGCCAACTGCATTCATCTATGGTTACATTTCTTGTTAAAATATATTTCATGTTAATCTTCTAGAAAAATTATTTCACGTATAACGTTTTGCAGATTGGCGATGGGCGGGCTTTTCAGCACAAAAGTTAGTTTGGAGAACTGAACTTTGTACTACTACAAAACTGTCAAGCGGAGACGAAACCCCGCCTAGTGCCAATGTGCTGTTATAGCCAGCCTTTATTTAATTAGTTTTTCTTTGCATCACTAGATTTACCAAAAAAGTAATAGTCTAATGAAAATTTACTTGGTCCTGCTAAAAAGATAGTTAGCATCACTGCTGCATATGCAAATGCCATTTCTGCATCTCCAAAAAAATCACCCTTATCAGCAATAAAACCAGCTACTAACATCGTAATAAAAATTAAGAAAGCGCCAAGCCTAGAGAATAGACCTAAAACCAACATAATGCCTCCAAATAATTCAGCTCCTGTTCTCAAGTAAGCCATAAAAAAGGGTAGGGGGAAATGTAGATCCTTCTCAAGATAGCCAGCAAAGCCGGCCATTGCTTTTGCGTCAAAAAAACCGCTCCCATGATTGATAAAAAGAATTCCAATTATTACTCTGAGAACTAATATGTAGTTTTGAGTAATTGGTTCTGTTCCGTTAAATAATTTTGTCATCTTCATTTTTTTTAATGTGCCTACTTTGTAAAAGGGTGTTCGGCTTGTCCCATATTGTGGTGTTTAACAATTTATAAATATTTTGTTTAATCTCATATCATCAATTCTAAAATCATCATCTTTTTAAGTTGTTATTGTCCTAAGGTTGGCTATAACTTTCTTATTGGCGCAATTCAATTGCACATAATTCCCTATTTAACTGGAAATAATGTGTAACTTTTTGAGCCTCCTATTGCAATAATAGTAAATCTCAATAAACTTACAAAAAGAAAAAAGAATAAAAATTAAGAAAAAAATTAGCTACTGTGCGGCTAAGCTACATTCTCAACAGCCGAGGGGCATGGCAATCAATCCATAATAAACCATACCCAAAAATCTGGGGTGAGGGATTGTCTTTTGGCTTGCAATGGTGCTAAAAAGTGGAGTGCAAAAAAAGCCCCGGATCTCGCCGGGGCCTCGGGGTTAGTTTTTCTTGCGGGATGTGAGCCAGGCTATAAGAAAAATAGCCGGTATCACGACCACAATGCCCGCAAAAATCAAAATGTAATCTTCCTGCATAGGCAATATATTTTAGTATTACGAAGTAAAGAAGAAAATTTAAAAAAGCAAATGTTCTTGTGTAAAATGATAAACAGTTAACTCGCTGAAATTCAATAAACCCCTTTGTGTGCTGAGGGATGTCATGCTGTTGTGGATTAAGTAAGTTATGCACATGATAAAAACGGTCTTATCCGAACCCTGTTTTTAATCAACGCAAAAAGTGCGGGGAAAAATAATCCTGAATATCCTTGAAAACATTGTGGAATATGAATAAAAGCTATTTTGAAACACTGTAAATAAGGTGTTCCCTGCTCTTTGTTTGTAACTTGTGTTAAGCATGTGACCTCTGCCCTTGGCGATTAGCCGGTGCCGATAGTAAATTTGCCCTTACGAATCTATGAGCCACACACCCGAACACGTTGAATGTCTTATCATCGGCAGCGGTCCTGCCGGTTACACCGCCGCCATTTACGCTGCCCGCGCCGATATGAAGCCCGTTTTGTACGAAGGCCTGCAGCCCGGCGGACAGCTTACCATCACCACCGAAGTAGAAAACTATCCCGGTTACCCTGATGGAATCATGGGCCCCGAAATGATGGACATGTTTAAAAAGCAGGCCGTGCGCCTGGGAACCGACGTGCGTTTTGGGATGGTTACTTCCGTTGAATTTAAAAACGGCGGGCCCCAGAAAGTGATGGTAGACGGCACCCATGAAATCATAGCCGATGCCGTAATCATCTCTACCGGTGCAAGTGCCAAATGGCTGGGCATCCCCAGCGAACAGCGCCTGAACGGCAGCGGGGTGAGTGCCTGTGCGGTGTGCGACGGATTTTTCTACCGCAACTCCGATGTGGCCATCGTAGGTGCCGGCGATACCGCCTGTGAAGAAGCCAGCTACCTGGCGAAAATTTGTTCGAAAGTGTATATGCTGGTCCGTAAGGATGAATTCCGCGCCAGCAAAGCCATGCAGCACCGTGTGATGAACACACCCAACATTGAAGTGCTCTTCAATACCGAAACCGATGAAATCCTCGGCCAGCAAACTGTGGAGGCTGTTCGGGTGAAAAACAACCAAACCGGTGAAACCCGCGAAATTGCCATCAAAGGATTTTTCGTAGCCATCGGTCATACGCCCAATACGGATATCTTCAAGCCCTATATCAACATGGATGAGCAGGGTTATATCATCACCAAACCGGGCACTTCCTACACGAATGTGGAAGGGGTTTTCTGTGCTGGTGATGCGCAGGATAAGGTTTACCGCCAGGCTGTAACAGCCGCAGGCAGTGGCTGTATGGCTGCCCTTGACGCTGAGAGATGGCTCGCTTCCCGCAACTCGGCAAGCGCAGGCGCCTGATGTATTTGCAGCGGGGATTCATAGCGCTGTTTTTCTTTGCCAATACCCTTTTGGCACAAACCCCGCTCATTGATCTTGTTCCCGGTGGACTGGAGACCAACGAACCCAGTTTGGCTATCCACCCCACCAATCCAAATATCCAGATTTTAGGTTCCAACACCAGTTACTTTTTTGTGTCTGAAAATGCCGGTATCACCTGGAAATCTGTTTCACTTAAGCCGGCAGAGGGTTTCTACGGCGATCCGGTTACCTTTATTGACAAACAAGGCCGTTTTTACCTGCTAAGCCTGGCGCAGAATGCAACCTTGCAGTGGCCCGAACACTTTGACAGGATTGTGCTGCAGACATCTGAAGACATGGGCAAAACATGGAAAAGCACCGGTATTGGGCACCGCCCGGGAAAAATGCAGGACAAACCCTGGATAGCTTTGGATGAAAATAAAAAAAGCCCGTTTAAAGGCAGTGTGTATGTGTCATGGACCGAGTTTGACAAATATGGCAGCAAAAACCCCGCTGATTCCAGCCGCATTCGTTTTGCCTACCGGAGAAATGCCGACGATACCTTTGCTACCGTGGTGGTGAGTGATTCCTGCGGTGATGCGGAAGACGGCGACAATACTTTGGAAGGAGCTACCTGTGCGGTGGGTCCCATGGGCGAAATCTATTGCGTGTGGGCCGGAAAAAATAAGATATGGATGGACATCAGCACGGATGGCGGAAAAACCTGGGGCAAAGACCAAATTATAGCCGAACAGCAATCCGGCTGGGCCATGGATGATATTCCGGGGCTGATGCGCAGCAACAATATGCCATTTGTGAAATGCGATTCAAAAGGCCGTCTTTACCTCGTTTTTGGCGATAAAAGCAGGAGTGATTATGATGTTTTTCTGAAAATGAGCACCGATGCCGGTAAAACATGGACTTCAGAAATGCGCTTGCACAGCGACCCTGCTGGAAACGGACGGGATCAGTACATGCCGCACATGGCCTTGGATGCTTCCGGTGATCTGGTTTACGTGCTTTGGTATGATCGCAGGCATTCTGCCCAAAATATATATACCGATGTGTATTTGAGGCCCATCGTGAAAGGTAAGCCCGGTAAGGAATACAGGGTTACCAATCAGTCTTTCTGTCCGCCCGGAAGGAAGGTTTTTTTCGGTGATTATATTGCCGTTGCGGCCGCAAAAAAGGTTATACGTGCTGCATTTACGCACTATGACAATACCACGGCACTGGCATCGGTAAAGGTGGCTGCACTCACGCAATCGATGGTAAAACGCAATGCGGCTGTACCTGTAAATGCCTACATGGAAATGGGAGTATTGCCCGATACGGCTTTGTTTATGGTGCATTTTTCCCTGCCGGGAATGAAGAGTTGCACACTGGAAATGAGTCGGGGCAGACAAATTGTACACAAACAGCTTTTTGATCCCCTGCCTGCGGAAGAACAGGAAGTAGCACTGCCGCTGAATAAAATTCCACCCGGAGTATACAAGGTTTCACTCTCGGCCAAAGGCCGCAAAATGACACGGGAACTGTATATTGGCAAGCCTTAAAGGCCAAATAAACTCTCTTTGGCGCGGGAAATGAGCGCGTGCATGGGAACCTGCGTGTGCTCGTCCTGTCCAAGCTTCATGCGCATGTTTTCTGCCTGCGGAAACGATTTTTCTTGTCTGAAATACAATGCCTGATTGGCACACAGCCATTCTATGGCCAGCACATCCTGTACATTTTTTGCCACCTGCAATGCCTTTACTGCGGCATTTGCACCCATACTCACATGGTCTTCCTGTCCGTTGCTGCTCACGATGCTGTCTACACTGGCGGGGGTGCAGAGTTGTTTGTTTTTGCTGACAATGCTGGCGGCCGTGTACTGCGCTATCATATAGCCGCTGTCGGTGCCGGGTTTGGTGGCCAGAAAAGCCGGTAAACCGCGCTGTCCGCTGATGAGCAGGTAGGTGCGGCGTTCGCTGATGTTAGCCAGTTCGGCCAGAGCCATAGCAGCGTAGTCCAGGGTTAATGCCAGCGGCTGACCATGAAAATTGCCACCACTAAGCACTGCTTTTTCGTCCGCAAACACATTGGGATTGTCGGTTACGCTGTTCAGTTCAGTTTCCCAAACGGAAAAACAGTGGCTGAGCGCATCCATGCTGGCACCGTGCACCTGAGGAATACAGCGGAAGCTGTAAGGGTCCTGTACCGCAGGGCGGGGAAGGTTTTGCATGGGACTTTGTTTGAGCAGTTGCAGCATGGTTTCAGCGGCTGTTATCTGTCCGCTGTGCGGACGAATGCGGTGCAATTCGGGCCTGAACGGATCCTGTCTACACAACCATGCATCGGCACTAAGTGCAGCCACAGCAGGAACTTTGTCAAGTATAGCAAAAGCGGTTTCAGCTACCTGCAATGCATGGGCCAGCATAAACTGTGTTCCATTGATGAGTGCAAGGGCTTCTTTTTGCTTTAAGGGTATGGGTTTTAGGTTGTTTTCAGCAAGTACTTTCTCCGCACTTTTTGCGCCGAATACGGGGTGCTCCAATGTGCCCAGTCCAAGTAAAGGCAAACACATTTCCGAAAGCGGAGCCAGATCCCCGGAGGCGCCCAGCGAACCTTGCTCATGCACCACCGGAATCCAGTCGTTGTTGTAATGCCAGATAAGCCTTTCGGCAACCTCTGCCCGAACAGCGCTGTATCCTTTGCCGATGTTGATGATTTTCAACAGCAGCATGGTTTTTACGATGCCGGATTTCAACGGATTTCCCGTGCCTGCGGCATGGGTAATCAGTAGGTTGCGCTGCAGTTCTTCCAGCTCATTGTCCGGTATACGCACATTCTGCAGGCTTCCAAAGCCGGTATTTACACCGTACACCGCCGGATTTCCATCCTGAAGATAGGCATCTAAGGCTTGAACAGACTCGTTTATTCGTTGCAAAATATGCGGTGAATAAGAAATTTTATCTCCGCTGTTAATCAGTTCCAGTATGCTTTCCAGCGAATAATGGTCTTCTATTTCTCTTATCATGAAATATGCGCTAAAAGTTGGTTTTGCGGCAGGGTTTCCTGTGTTCCGCTTTCCAGGTTTTTGATGGAAATGGTGCCGTCTGTGATTTCCTGTTCGCCCAGGATGCAGGCCCATTGAATTCCCTTATTGTTGGCGTAATCCAGTTGCTTTTTAAGTTTGGCGGCCCCGGGATACACTTCAGTGGCTATGCCTGCTTCACGCAGCTTGCCGGCCATGGCAAAGGCTGTTGGCATGGCGCTTTCATCCATGCAGCAAAACAACACGCGGGTGGTTTGCATGGATTCCTGTGGGAATATGCCGGCAGCATCCATCAGATCGTAAATTCGGTCAAGGCCAAAGGAGATGCCCACACCTGAAACGTCTTTCAGTCCGAAAACTCCGGTAAGGTTGTCGTAGCGGCCGCCACCACCAATGCTTCCTATGCGAAAATCAGCGGGAATGCGGTTATCGGCGGGTACCACTTCCATAACCATTCCGGTATAATAGCTGAGGCCGCGCGCCAGGGTTACGTCCAGGGTGAGTGTATTTGCTGTGGGCAGATTTTTTATGAGGTTCAACAGCTGCCCAATTTCGGTAATTCCTTTTTGCAAGGCGTCGTTCTGTATTGCCTCAGCGTTTTGCAGGGCAATCAGTTTTTGGTCTGTGTCGGCAAGGCCGCTGATATGGTGCAGCAGTGTCCATGCATCTTCACCATTGGGTATGCCTTCATTTTTAATTTCATTCATCACTCCGTCAAAACCAATTTTATCGGCTTTGTCGATGAGCTGCATGAATCTGTTGTGGTTGGCTGTGCCTTGCAGCCATGGAGCGAACGCATCCAGCAGGCTGCGGTGATTAAAACGGATGTTAACTTTCAGTCCCAGCCCTGCAAAAGCCGTGTCGTATATCTGCAGTAAATCGGCTTCGTTGCTGATACTCTGGCTGCCCAGAATATCGGCATCGCACTGCCAGAATTCGCGGTAGCGCCCTTTCTGGGGCCTGTCGGCACGCCAAACGGGCTGAATCTGGTATCGCCTGAAAGGGAAATGGATTTTATCGCGGTTCATCACCACAAAACGTGCCAGGGGAACGGTCAGGTCGTAGCGAAGTCCGCGGTCGGAAATTTGCGGTGTAAGGGCCTTGCTGTCGCGCTGTTGCAGCAGGGTTTCATCGGCTTTGGCGAGGAAATCGCCGTTGTTTAGGATTTTGAACAGCAGCTGATCGCCTTCATCGCCATATTTCCCCTGCAGGGTTTTTAAATTCTCCACGGCAGGGGTTTCCAGCGGTAAAAATCCAAACCTTTTAAAGGTTGCTTCAATGATGCCTATAATGTATTTGCGGCGCATCATCACCTCCGGACCGAAATCGCGGGTTCCCGAAGGCAGGGATGGTTTATCCATGTTGCGAAGTTACGGCGATTATCCGAATAGGAGATTCTGCTTTTTTGTACACTGCATAAATTCAATTGTTGTTTGAAAAGCGGGGGAATAAGTTTGTAAGTATAAAATGATGAAAAAAGTATATTTAATCCTTTTTTTACTGCTGTCAGTAGGCCTTGCATCCCTGCATTCCTGCGGCAAGTATGAGGAAGGCCCCGGCTTTTCGCTGCGCTCTAAAAAATCACGCGTAGTAAATACATGGGTAATTGATAAATACCTTATAAACGGCAATGATGTTACCGCCATTTTTCTGGCTGCATACGGAGAGCATGCTCTTTTGTTTAAAAGCGATGACTCCTATGAGTTTAACACCGTACCCGGGCGTAAAACAGGCACCTGGTCATTTGACAGCAACAAGGAAAGTTTGGAGTTTCAGGAATCCGGAACGGCTACCAAGTATGATCAGAAAATTATGCGTCTGACCGCCAATGAAATGTGGCTTTGGGAAGATGACGGAACTGACAAAATTGAAGTACACTACAAAACCAAAAGTCCGATGTAAGGCAAAATGAATAAAATCAAGCCATACCTGTTTTTATTCATATTTTCATTCATAGTAATAGGATCTTCAGTGCTTTCTTCATGTAAAAAGTATGAGGAAGGACCTGGCTTTACCCTACGCACCGCCAAATCACGCGTGGTTAATGCATGGGTGATTGAGAAATATTTAGTTAACGGCGACGATTTAACAGCGTTCTGGCTTTATGTTTTTGGAGAACATGCCATAGTCTTTCATAAAAATAGATCTTATGAGTTTATTAGAAACGGTAGCCATGTTTTTGGAAATTGGTATTTGAGAGATAACAGGGAGAATTTGGTCATTAAGGAATTGGGCATAACAGGCACACCCTCCTATTCTTATCGAAAGATTAAAAAATTGACCCGAAATGAAATGTGGCTGCTGTACGATGACGGAACAGATAAAATAGAAGTGCATTACAAAACTAAATAATTATTTATCAAAACTATAGCTATTGATTGCTCCCATTGCTGCCGCCTTTTCTGTTTTTTGTAATGCAGGTATTCCGAAATTGGCACATGATTTGATTTATTTTGCCAAACGTATATGAAAAACATTCTGCTTCTTGCCGCCGCTCTTGTGGTATTTGCCTTCCGGGCCGATGCTCAGAACCAAACCCTTCCTTCCGTTCAGGTGAAAAACCTCGAAGGTCAGCCTATGGATTTTAAAACCGTGGCCGAACCGGGAAAGATTACGGTTGTTTCATTCTGGGCTACCTGGTGCGGTCCCTGTATCAAAGAACTGGAAGCTATTAATGAGCATTACTCGGAATGGAAAGAAAAATACAATATGAAGCTGGTGGCGGTGAGTATTGATGATGCCCGCAACAGCAAAAAGGTAAAACCCAAAGTGCTGGGTTATGGCTGGGAATATGATATTGTTTTGGATGAAAACTCAGACCTGGCCCGGGCCATGAATGTAAATAATCCGCCCATGACATTCATCGTAGACGGCAGCGGAAACGTGGTTTGGTCGCACCAGGGTTACACTCCCGGAGCTGAGGAAGAATTGGAAGCGCAGATAAAGCGTATCGCAGGCAAATAAAACAATATCGCTTTGCGCGGGTTTTATTTGTAATTTAGCACACTCATTATGATTTCAAAAACGATTGAAAAAGCCCTTCAGCATCAGATTGCGCTGGAGGCATATTCAAGTGCCGTATACCTGAGCATGGCCAGCTGGATGGATTCTGAAGGTTTTGAAGGGGCAGCAGCATTTTTCTACAAGCAAAGCGATGAAGAAAGAATGCACATGCTCAAGATTTTTCATTTTATCAACGATAATGACGGACATGCCATGGTTCCGGCCATTGAAGCTCCCCCCAAATCATTCAAGGATTTTCATACCTGTTTCAAAAACGTACTGGAGCAGGAGCAAAAAGTTACCCAAAGCATTCACGAGTTGGTAAACGTTTCGCTTAAGGAGCGTGACCATGCCGCCAATAATTTTCTACAGTGGTATGTGAGCGAGCAGATGGAAGAGGAAAAGCAGGTAAAAAGCATCCTCAACAAACTCAAAATTATCGGCAAAGACGGCAGCGGGCTGTATTTGCTGGACCGGGAACTTGGCGAAATGGCGGCTGCTGCCCCTGAGGGGGAAGAGGCAGGCGCCTGATTTACGCTCCGGGTTGTGTAAAAAATAAGGCACAACCCTTTTTCGGGTATTTAACTGAAACGGCAAACCCTATTTTTGCAAAACCAACGTGAGTATTCAGGTAAATCAATTGACCAAGATATACGGCACCCAAACCGCCGTAGACAGCATTTCATTTGAAATTGCTCCCGGTGAGATTGTAGGCTTTCTGGGTCCCAACGGTGCCGGAAAAAGCACCACCATGAAAATGCTCACCTGCTATATTCCACCCACATCGGGCGAAGCTAACGTCTGTGGCATGGATGTTTCAGACCAAAGCATACAGGTTAGAAAACACGTGGGGTATCTGCCCGAGCATAATCCGCTGTACCTCGATATGTATGTAAAGGAATACCTTGCATTTGCCGCAGGTATGGGCGGAGTTAAAAACATTAACAGCCGCGTGGAGGAAGTGATTGCGCTTACCCACCTGGGCAAAGAAAAACACAAAAAAATCGGGCAGCTTTCCAAAGGATATCGTCAGCGTGTGGGGCTGGCACAGGCCATTATTCACGACCCGGATGTGCTGATTCTGGACGAGCCTACCAGCGGTCTGGATCCCAACCAGGTAATGGAAATACGTGATCTGATAAAAAACCTGGGAAGCAACAAAACCATTATGCTGAGCACGCACATCATGCAGGAGGTAGAGGCCATTTGCAGCCGGGTTATCATTATTGATAAAGGGAAAATAGTGGCCGACGATAAGCTGGAAAACCTGCGCAGCCTGAAGTCAGAAAAATGGCTGGTGCGCGTGCAGTTTGCTTCTGCGGTCAATGAGCGTGATATTCAAAACATAAAGGGTTTGCTGCAGGCAACCCACCTCGGCAACAATGCATGGCGCCTGGCCGGCGACAATGCGCAGTTCAGACAGGCGGTTTCGCAGTTTGCGCTGTCTTCAAACCTTGAAGTGCTGGAGCTGGTAAGTGAAAAAGACTCCCTGGAATCGATATTCAGACAGTTAACCAACCATGTGGACCATTTATAAAAAAGAGATACGCAGTTTTTTGAGTTCGCTCATTGCCTATGTGGTGATGCTCGTATTTCTGGGTGCTACCGGCCTGTTTATGTGGGTAATCAAAGGCAATTCTGTGTTTGATCTGGGCCTGGCAAGCATGCAGGTGATGTTTGAGATGGCGCCTTACATTTTTATCTTCCTGATTTCCGCCATCACCATGCGCAGTTTTTCCGAAGAGAAAAGGCTTGGCACCTTGGAAACACTGACTACAAGGCCTGTTTCCGATCTGGGAATAATACTGGGCAAGTACTTTGCAGGCGTTTCGCTGCTGCTAATCGCTTTGCTGCCAACCCTGGTCTATTATTATAGTATATCGCAGCTCGGCAATCCACAGGGCAATGTAGATACCGGTGCCATGTGGGGCAGCTATTTGGGCCTGGTATTGCTGGGAATGGCATACACCGCCATGGGTATTTTTTCATCCGCTGTTACCGATAATCAGATTGTGGCGCTCATATGCAGTATGGCGCTGGGATTCTTTTTTTATGTAGTGCTTGGTATGATGGGTGATATTTCGGCGCTGGATGCCATCGGCAAAAGCCTGGAATGGTTTAGCCTGGAATACCATTACGACAGCATGAGCCGTGGCGTGCTGGATACCCGCGACATGATTTACATGCTCAGTTTCAGTGCCCTGTTTATAGGGCTTACCAAAACCGTGTTTGAAAGCAGAAAATGGTGATGAAGAAACGCAGACTGCATAAAACCCAAAGCTGGCTGGAACTGATGATGGTTCTGGTGGGGCTTGTTGTAATCAATGCCTTGTCTTCTCTTTATTACAAGCGAATTGACCTTACCCAGGAAAAACGATATACCCTGAGTGAGACCAGCCGAAAACTGGCCTCTAAAATTGAAGAAAAACTCTATTTCAAGCTGTATCTCGATGGTGAGATGAGCGCAAAATTCAAACAGTTGCGCAACGAGATCCGCGATATGGCCTATGAATTCCGCGAAGCCAGCGGAGGAAAAATGGAAATTGAGGTTACCGATCCACTGAAGGATAAAGATAAAAAAGAAGTAGCCGGTATCCTGGAGAATTTTGCCGAACGAGGCATGGAGCCGATGCGCGATGTGGATATGGAAGATGGTGATGAAACACGCATCAAGTACCTGATTCCGGGTGCAGAATGCCTGTACAGGGGTAAAACCATTCCCATACGGTTCATGCAGTTTGATGTTTCCATGGACATGGAAACCAATATCAAACGCGCTGTAGACAATATTGAATATGAAATGGCCAATGCCCTGCGACAGTGCGTAACGGAAAAGGCCAGAAAAATTGTGGTTGCCGACGGCAACGGAGAAATGCTGGATGCCCGAGTAGGGTCATTTGCAACCGAATTGGGCCGGTATTACAACCTTGAGGCGCTTAACCTCAATGTGGCCGATCCTGAATGTGCAAGACCTTTTGAGGCTCAGCTGAAGGCCGCACCCGACAGTGCTGAAATCGTGCTGCTGCGAAACCTGCAGCGCAGGCTCAACAGTGCCGATCTGCTCATGGTTATTAAACCTGAAAAGGATTACTCGCCCGCAGAGTTGTTTTTGATAGATCAGTTTATCATGAAAGGAGGCAAGGTAATGTGGTTGCTGGATCCGGTGCATATCGAGATAGACAGCTTTCAGAGCGCCCCTACTGTGATGGCGATGAACAAAGGACTTGAGAATATTACGACAGGTCTTTTCGGTTATGGAGTAGGACTCAATGCCGATTTGCTGCAGGATATGATGTGCAACCGAATTCCACTCCCTGCCGGGGGAAGAATGCAGCTGGTGTCATTCCCTTACTTTCCTTTGTTTACAAGCAAAAACACATCCCATATCATAACCAAAAATGTGGGAGCCGTGTGGACACAGTTTCCGGGAACGCTGAAAGTAAAAAAGCGCGATGGCTTGAATACCACACCATTGCTTCTTTCTTCGGCTTATACAAAAGTTGCCAATGCTCCGGCCACAGTGGAATTGATTACGGTGGCCATGATGAGTACGGATAAAAACTACGTTAAAACCATGAAGGCCGGTCCTCAGGTAAGCGGGGTGCTGATGGAAGGGAAATTCAAATCGCCCTTTCAATATCAAAAAAGACCGGACCTTGGATCCTATCTGCCGGAAGGCAAGAGTGCAATGGTGGTTATTTCCGACGGGGATATCATCCGAAATTTTGTGAGCAGCAAGGGCGGAAATTTCCCCACCGGCTATGATCGCTACAGCCAGATAACCTTTGCCAACCAGAAGTTTCTACAAAACTGCGTGGATTATCTGATTGATGATAACGGTCTCATTGAAATCAGGGCCAGGGAAACACAGTTGCGCCTGCTGGATCAGGTGAAAGTGAAGGAAGAAAAAACCTACTGGCAATGGTTCAATATCCTGCTGCCACTGGGCTTTATCCTTTTGCTCGGATTGGTTAACTTTATCATTCGCCAAAGAAAATATACACGCTAATTATGTTTGATTTTATAGAAGGAAATATTGAAAAAATCAGCCCTACCCATGTGGTGATTGAAAACGGCGGGATGGGCTATCTCATGTCCATCAGTATTTGTACCTATGAGAAGATAAAATCAAAAAAACTGGCCAGGGTTTTTGTGGAACAAACCTTCAAGGTAGAAAATCAAAATCCGGTAGGAATTGTACTTTACGGATTCAGTGAACCGGAGGAAAGAGAAATGTTTCGACTGCTAACCTCTGTGAGTGGCGTGGGAAATAATACAGGCATACTGATGCTCAGCAGCCTGGATGCGGAAGCCCTGTCCTCGGCCATTTTGAACGGGAATGTAGGATTATTGAAGAGCATTAAGGGCATTGGTGAAAAAACGGCCCAGCGTATTGTGCTGGAACTGCGCGATAAATTGGGTGGCAAAAAAATAAAAGGCGGGGCAACGATGGTGAATCCGGGTGTGTCTGATGCAATGAATGAGGCCTTATCTGCCCTGCTGAGCCTCGGTTACAACAAAGCTGCCGCGGAAAAAGCACTGATGAAGGTAACCGATAATGGTAAAACAGTATTAACGGTTGAGGAACTTATTCGTAATTCACTTAAAATATTGTAAATTGCACCGTTTAACACAAACCTGACAATATAGAGGGAACCACTACGTTAACATTTTTCTGTTTTAAGTATGAAGATTTCCGGCCGCAAGGCATGGTTCAGGACAATGTCAGTTTTGCCAATCGGGCTAACCGCCGTATTGTGCCTGCTGCTGTCGGTCAATAAGGCCTCAGCGCAGACGGATACATCCCTGAAATACAATATCAACGCAGGCAAACCCTGGCAGAAAAACAAATCAATTTCCAATGTTGATTTGCAGAATCCTATCACCTCTGAATGGAAATACAATCCCAAGACCAATCGGTACGAGGAGTTTAAAACTATTGGAGGAATGGCTTATGCAACCGGTAAGTCGCTATCGGTAGCAGATTATTTCAAGGAAACTACCCGCAGCGGCAGACTGGACTATTACCGTGAAAAATCTCAGAATGCGAGCTACAATACTGGTTCAGCGGGTAAGGGCAGTATTACTGACTATATCAAAACTGAATTGACCAATCCTACCATCAGCAAGATATTTGGTGAGGGCGGGGTTGATTTCCAACTGAATGGTTCCGCCATGATTAAACTCGGTGGAAATGTCAATGTGAACCGAAACCCTGCTTTCAGTAAGCGGCAACAGCGGTATTTCGTGCCGGTATTTGACCAGCAGCTGCAAATAAGTGCCAACGGCTCTGTTGGACAAAATGTGAAGCTCGGCATAAACTACGATACAGAGGCCGCTTTTGAGTTTGATAACCAGACAAACCTAGGTTGGAAAGGCAAGCCTGATGGCATTTTGAAGGATGTGCAGGTGGGTAACGTAAGCCTGAACCTGCCTACGCAGCTAATAAAGCCGGCAAACAACCTGTTTGGTTTCAGCACCACCATGCAGTTCGGGAAAACCACCGTAAAAACAGTATTTAGCCAAAACAAAGGGCAGAGTACCGAAACGGTACTTCAGGGTGGGCAGCAGCTTAATGAATTCAGGATAACTTCAGACAATTACGATCAAAACCGTCACTTTTTCCTGGCCCAGTATTTTCAGGAAAATTACAATACAGCTCTTGAAAACCTACCCATTGTGGCCAGTGGTGTCATTATCAACAGGGTGGAAGTTTGGGTAACCAACCGCAGCGCCAATATTGAAACACCGCGCGATATCGTTGTTTTTCATGACCTCGGTGAATCCAAACCTTACAGAAGTAACCTTGGCGGGGTACCGGATCCGGCACCGGACAATGCAGCCAACACACTGTATGCACAAATTGCAAATGATAACCTTGTAAGAAAAAACGGTACGTCTGTAGACCGCTTGTTTTCTATCTATCCTAATTTCGAACAGACGGTAGATTTCGATATACTCAACAATGCAAGGCAGCTCAACAGCAATGAGTATACGCTGAATGCGCAGCTGGGTTATATTTCATTAAATCAGCCGCTGAACAATGATGAAATTCTTGCTGTCGCTTTTGAGTATACCCTAAATGGAAAAGTATATACGGTGGGTGAATTCAGCCGTGATGTACCACCGGGTGATCAGCGGATGCTGTACCTGAAAATGCTGAAAGGCAACACCATCAGAACACAACTGCCCATGTGGAAGCTGATGATGAAAAACATTTACACCCTTAACACATACAGCCTTTCACTCGAGGATTTCAAACTGAATGTACTGTATGCCGATGATACCAGCGGTGCGGATTACAACTATCTGCCTGTCCAGAATGCAGTGCCGGCCTTTGCCAATGGCAATCCCCTTATCAGGGTATTAGGCCTCGATAAGCTGAACCGCCAGCAGGAAGCAAAGCCGGATGGTATTTTCGATGCCATTGAAGGTCTTACGGTGCAGGCACAGTATGCCCGCATCATTTTTCCGGTTACTGAACCATTCGGTGATTTTATGAGGAGTAGGTTTGGCGGCAGAACAGACCTTGCAGACTATTATTGTTACGATGCCCTGTATGACAGCACCAAATGGCTTGCCCAGCAGGATGTGAAGCACAATAAGTTTTTCCTAACAGGAAGTTACAAAAGTCCGAACGGGGCTGAACTTTTTCTCGGAACCACCAATCTGCAGCGTGGATCTGTGAGGGTAACAGCCAATGGCCGTCCGTTGCAGGAAGGCATGGACTACGAAGTGGATTATGCCCTTGGCCGGGTACGTATCATCAACGAGGGGTTACTTCGGGGCGGTGCTGAAATTCGCGCCAGTGCTGATGGTCAGAGCTTTTTCAATATTCAGCAAAAAACCCTTGTGGGTGGAAGGATTGAGCATAAGTTCAATAAAAACTTGCTGGTGGGAGCTACCGGTTTGCACATGTATGAAAGGCCGCTTACCACCAAAACCAACTTTAACGAAGAACCCCTGCTTAATACCATTCTGGGTGCTGATTTGGCATACAGCAATAAGTCCAGGTTTATTACCCGCATGGTAGACAGGCTGCCATTCCTGGAAACCAAGGAGATAAGCCGCATTACCGCATATGGCGAGTTTGCTAAAATTATACCGCATAACCACCGTTCACAGGGCGGTCAGCGTGGCATATCCAACCTCGAGGACTTTGAAAATGCCGAATTGCCTAACGATCTGAAGCAGATCTCAAACTGGACCATTGCCAGCGTGCCGCAAAAGCAACCCGACCTGTTTTCAGAAACCCAGGATCCGGATAAGCTGAAATGGATGAACAGACATGGCAGTTTGTCCTATTACAGCATTGATCAGCTTTTTTACCGGGAAGAAGATATGCCAGATAACATCAAGGCGAGGGTGGATGATATTTTAAGCGATCCCTACATGCGTCAGATTGACCAGCGCGAGGTTTTTCCGCAGCGTCAGTTTCCCCCCGGCACGCCAACCTTGCTTACCACGCTTGATTTGGTATACAGACCATCTGTTCGCGGTTTGTATAATTTCAATGCAGACCCTGCACAGATTGGTTCCAGCGGCAGGCTTCTTCAGCCCGAACGCAGCTGGGCAGGAATCATGCGACGCATAGACCAAAACGATTTTGAAGCTGCCAACATCGATTATATAGAAATATGGATGATGGATCCGCTTATCAAGAATCCGGGCCTCAAAGGGGAATTGTATCTCCACCTGGGCAGCGTGAGTGAAGATATTTTGCCCGACAGAAGAAAGTCCTTTGAAAACGGCAGACCTACTACAGCCGACTACACCAATACCGACACAACAGTCTATGGAATAGTCCCTTCCATACCTCAGATAAACTTTGCATTTAACAACGATCCGGCTACTCTGAAAGAACAGGATGCAGGGCTTGACGGGATGAATGACGAGCAGGAACGCACCCACTTTGATCAGTCATACCTAAAATTGCTTGAAACCAATTTTGGTGTGAATTCGGCCATATACAACCAGGCACTCAATGATCCTGCCAATGACAATTTTGTGCATTACCTGGAAGAAAACTACACTACTGCTGATGCGGATATCATTGGCCGCTACAGCCGTTTTCAGGGAATGCAGGGCAATTCCAATCCGGATCGGTTTACCGGTAAGTATAACTCCATGCCCAAATCCTCATCAACCACGCCGAATGATGAGGACATCAACAGAGATTTTACCCTAAACCAAAGTGAGGATTACTATCAATACCAAATAAAAATCAGTGCTGCGGATTTGCAAATCGGCAAAAACTATGTGGCAGATATTGCACGCAAAAGGGTGAAACTGCGCAATGGAAAAGAAGAAGAAATCAACTGGTATCAGTTTAAAATTCCCATTCGCCAGTTCCAAAAAGCCGTAGGAAATATCAGCGATTTCAAAAGCATACGCTTCATGCGGATGGTGATGACCGGTTTTGCCGACAGCGCAGTACTGAGAATGGGCTATATAAACATGGTCAGGGCCGACTGGCGCCGTTACACAAGCTCACTGAAAACCCCCGGTGTCATTGTTCCGCAGGATCCCAATGACAATACAAAATTTGTGGTTTCTACCGTAAACATTGAGGAAAACGGGCAGCGGGCTCCTATTTCCTACGTAACGCCGCCCGGTGTGGTACGCGTGCAGAACATGGCTTCTCTGGGAACGGTCCTGGAAAATGAACAATCCCTGTCACTGGCTACATGCAATATGCTGCCCGGCGATGCCAGAGGTGCTTTTAAAACCACCCAGTTTGATATCAGAAACTATAAGAATCTGCAATTGTATGTGCATGCTGAAGCACCCACAGCACCGCAGCTGAAAGACGGTGATGTATCCTGTTTTATTCGCTTTGGAACAGATCTTACCAACAACTATTACGAATACGAAATTCCGCTGAAAATTACCCGCGGAAATATTAACAGAGGTACACCCGGAGCAGATAAACAGATTTGGCCGGATGAAAACTTTATTGATCTGGAAATGGAGCGGCTTTTCCAGCTAAAAATCGATAGGCAAAATGCCGGCTGGCCGATGTCAGCGCCTTTTATCCGCCCGTCGCAAAAAGGGAAAATAACTGTACTGGGATTGCCCGATGTAGGAAACATACGGGTAATGATGATTGGTATCAAGAACAATACCGAAGCGCCTCAGTGTTTTGAGGTGTGGGTAAACGAGCTGCGTGTAAAAAACATTGCAAACCAAGGCGGCTGGGCTGCGTTGGGCAATGTACAGACAACACTAGCTGATTTTGGAACGGTTAACCTTGCGGGCAGCATACGAACCATCGGTTTTGGTGATGTAGACAAGAAGCTAAATGAGCGCAGTCTCAGCACCAATATGAATTATGACGTTGCCAGTAACCTCGAGTTGGGTAAGTTTTTCCCCAAGAAAGCCGGCATCAGTTTCCCCATGTATATCGGTTATTCCGAAAACTACATTCGTCCCAAATTCAATCCCCTGAATCCGGATATTGAAATGGCAACCTTCCTGAATGGGATTGTAGACAAGGCTCAGCGCGAAGCTGTGAGAAAAGCCGCTGAGGATTATTCCTCGCTCTACAGTTTAAACTTCAACAATGTAAGAATTGCTTCAAGACCCGGTAAAAAGGTAATGCCCTGGAGTTTGTCAAACTTCAATGCCACCTACAGTTTTCAGCGCAATTACCGCCGAAACCAGCAAATTGAGGAATTCTTCGCCGAAACCACACAGGGCGCACTTGGCTACCAGTATTCAATACCAACGAAGTTCATCAGGCCGTTCAAGAACTTAAAACCTCGCTGGCTCAATCCGGTGAAAGAAATTAATTTCAATCTTCTGCCTTCCAATTTCTCGACCCAGTGGCAGGTAAATCGCTTCTACAGCGAGATGCAGGCAAGAAACAACAACAATTTCCGTCAGATAAACCCGCGTCTCTACGATAAGAATTTCACGCTAAACCGTGTTTACAATGCAAGTCTTCCCTTGTTCAGTTCACTAACCATTAATTACAATGCTACCGCCAATGCCCGTATTGAAGAGCCTTTTGGCAGCCTTGACACTGCGGGCAGAAGAGAAATGGTGCGGAAGGAGTTTAGCACGTTAGGCAGAATGACCCGGTTTACGCAGTCTGTAAACGGAAACTATACATTGCCATTTTCCAAGTTTCGCCGTTTTGACTGGATAAACACCAGTATCAATTATACCGGCAGTTATGAATGGAACCAGGCACCCCCCGCCTTTGCTTCTTTGGGTAACCGCATCAGCAATGCCCAGGATATCAATGTTCAGGGACAGCTAAATTTCCAGAGCCTTTACCAGAAAATACCCTGGCTAAGAGACCTGGAAAAACCATCCAAAAAGAAGGTGGCCAGAGACAAAGAAAAGAAATCAGATGAGGAAGTGAAGTATGAGAGTGCCATTGATAAAAGCAAGGAAAGCACCAAAAAAGCAAGCCCTGTTAAAATTGCAGTGGGTAATTTTATCAGCATGTTCAAAAATGTAGGTTTCAGTTACAGCCTGAAGCAAACTACCGATATGCCCGGTTTCCGGTACAAGCCCGACTATTTTGGTCACAACTTTAAGCATGTGCAACCCGGCCTGCCCTTCGTTTTTGGTATGCAGGAAGCGGACATCCGCTACCGACTGGCCCGAACCGGTGCTCTAAATGAAGATATCCGACAAAGTAATTTTTACCGCACTTCTACCACCGAAACATTCACCGGCAATATTACCCTGGAACCCATTAAAAGCCTGAGGATACAGCTGGATCTGAGCATGAACAATATGCAGGGAACACAAAGCATTTTCCGATGGGATGGCGCTTCCTGGGTAGATCAGGGACTTACCCAGATGGGCAATTACAATATTACCGGAAACTTCATCCGTACTCATTTTACCAAAGACAATGTGCTGGGTGATAACCGCATAAATGCCGTGTTTAATCGTTTTCAGGCAAATCGGTATACGGTTGCACAAAAGCTTATGTTTGAGGACCAGCGCATTGCCAATCCCCGTGAAGACAGCATAACGCGGTTTCCGCTGGGTTATAGCAAGCAGCAGCAGGATGTACTAATAGGATCTTTCTACGCCACATACAGCGGAATGGATCCGGGCCGCACCAATGTGTCGGGTTTCCCGAAAATACCGTTGCCCGGCTGGAACATCAACTATAACGGACTTACGCGAATCAAAGCTATCGGAAAGATATTTACGAATATCAATTTGAGGCATGGATACAACGGGCGCTATACCATCGGCAGTTTCACGCAAAACCTGCGTTATGACAAGGCTCAGTCGGTTAAGCATGGTGAAGATTTTGTGCCACAGCACCAGATTGCCGATGTGACCATTTCAGAAGGATTTTTCCCGCTGCTCGGGGTCAATATTGCCACCCGAAACAACTGGACAGTTTCGTTTGACTACAAACGGGCGCGGGTGCTCAAGCTGTTTGCGGCGCAGTTCAATGTCACCGAAATGCGCAACAATGAAATCCAGTTTCAGGCAGGATACCGTGTTACCGGTCTCACGCTTCCGATCAAAAGAAACGGCCGAAAACTCTATTTACCCAACGATTTTCGTTTCGATATGACTGTGAATGTGGCCGATAACATTACCATCACCCGCAAAATAGACCAGAATGATAACCGCGCAACCGCAGGTACCAAGCAGGTTCGCATCGGTCCGGCAGCAACCTATCAGGTAAACAATAAAATTAACATGGCATTCCGGTACAACAAAACCATCATGTCGCCCCGCATTGCCAATCAGTTTTACACCGCTCTAACCGATTTTGGATTTGAAATCAGGTATACGCTCAATTAAACTCCATTTGTTTTGCGGAGTTTTCTTTGCGGTCTTCGCACTGCAACTGCAGGCGCGTGACACCATGCCGCCAATCGGGAAATGGCGTATTCATGCCAGCTACAAGGTCGCCCGCGTTTGCGAATCCTCGGGCTCTTACGTTTATGCAGCTTCCGCCGGCGGACTTTTCAGAACTGATATCAGGGATGGTGAAATGAAAACGCTGACCAGACTGGATGGGTTCCAGGCATCCGGTGTATCTTTCATGCGTTTTGCACCCGCACTGAAGATTTTAATAATAGGCTATAACAATGGCATGATTGAGTTGCTGAAAAATGATCAGCGCCTGACCCAGGTAAAAGGATTATTCAGTAAGCTTATTCAGGGTGATAAACGCATCATACATATCAATGTAGACGGCGATAAAGCCATTATCAGCACCACTTTTGGGATTCTGATTCTCGATCTTTTGAAAGAAGAAATCAGTGACAGTTACACCGCCATCGGCCCGGGTGGGCAAAGCCTCGGAGTATTTGCCACCGCCGTTTCCGGCGATTCCATTTATGCCGGTACTGCTTCGGGTATCATCCGGGCAAGATATGCAGCCAGTGTAAATCTGAATGATTATAACAACTGGAAACAGGTTTTTAACGGCGGTGCCTGCACCCATCTGCATGCCTACAACGATAGTCTTTATTTTGAATCGGATAGCG
>CANHQZ010000016.1 GCA_947463125.1 Flavobacteriales bacterium
ATTCTGCATTGAAGGTAGTGCGTGGTGTTATTTTCTCACGAAAACCTACCCCAACCGCTATTACCTGACCTGTTTTCCCGCTGACAACAGAAGGTACAACCTGCCAGGAGAAACGATCGGTTTCCTTTCTACCGGCAATGAGCTGACCTGTATAAACCCATTCAGAACCCATCATGGTCAGGGCTGTTCTTGCTGCACCGGCATATAGCAGAGCGGTAAAGGGTCTGTTGTTATCGTTGTTTTGCTGCATTAAGCGGTATTTTAAGCCCGCATCTACCATGCGACCTAAACTGCTGCGCCCCAGGTTTAAAGCCAGATTGGGAACTACACCATATTCGGCACCGATTCTTACCGAGGCATTATCCAAACCAAATGCCTCATAGGCACCCAAACCAAACGCCCCGAAGCGATGGTTTATTTTAAAATCCATAACCCCGGCATCGGTCAGTTCCAGGCTTTGCAAATTGATAACGCGTGTGGTTTTAAACGTATTTTCAACCTTTGTGCGCTCAGGCAACTCATCACCCAGCAGCGAAAATCCTGAATCCTGCTGCGCTGACAGCAAAACAGGCATTATCAATCCCGGCAGAACTAGTATCTTTTGAAGAAAGTAAATCCTCATTTCTTTTGAAGCGAACAATCCACACTCACTTTGATGCTTTTGGCTATTTGAGATGCATTGTTGGCAGGCACTTTGATGTTATAATCTTCAAGCAATACATTAAAGTCGCCTGATAATACAGCCTTGCTACCGGAAATGGTAATTTTACCGGGAACAACCACCTCTTTGGTTACACCGTGCATGGTGAGTTTGCCTTTGACGCTAACCGGATAGGTGCCATCTGTCCCATATTTCACGGCAGCATTGTCTGTGATACTGCCTTTAAAAGTACTTTTAGGAAACTTTTCGCTCTCTATATAATTTTCCTGAAAGTGCTTCTGCATCAGTGCTTTTTTGAAGAGAAAACTATTGATGGAGACCGCAAACTCGAGGTTTCCGGTTTTACTGTCAAGCGCAGCCTTCACCTGATTGTTGGCAGCATCAATATTCTCAGCAGTTGTTTTGCTGAAAAACTTAACGGTTCCGGAAGATGTAGTATATACCTGTGCACCTGCATTGCTGATGTACACGAGACTAATAAGCCAGAAAAAAAGGTTCTTCATTTGCGTTTCTTTTTAGGTGTTTCTTTGGGATGTTCAACATCCATGCCAAGGTTGGGGGTGTTTTTAAAGTTCTCAATGAGGGCACAGCGGGTCATTTCCAATGAAGATTCAGACAACAATGACATGCCCTCTTCCGGTTCACTCAGACCACTGCATGAGCATTGCAACAGAACAGAATCACCCTGTAAAACAGCCGATAACTTTTCTTTCAGTGTAATATCAAAGTCGCAGTTTACGCTGTATCCTTCTTTCCAGGCATTCAGGGTAAGTAAAATGGATGAATCACCGGCAATTTCAGTAACAGAACCGGAGAAGCGAATGATTTTACCAACATATTTTTGATTGGCTCCGGCAGCATCCTTTTCAAAGGCATCCATCAGTACTGCAGGCTGAATGGTAAAATCGGGTTCCCCGACACTACTGGTTGCTGTTTCCTGGTTGTAAAGTGAAAAAACACCATAAAACACAATCAGTGCAGGAACGATCAGGGTAAGTATCCAATCTGTAAATTCCGGCTTTTGCGCCTGCCTTTTATGAATGAGCGATTGAGATGTTGTTACCAGATAGTTGAATAATACAAACAGAAATGACGCACCCCCACAAACAAAGAAAACACCATTAACTTCTTCAGACCAGAATCCGTCGACTGTAAACGGCGCAAAAAATACGACTGCGAAATTTCCGGCTCCACCCAACAACCCCAGAATGCGATAAATATTAAAAAATGAGGGTTTTGAACCTTTGAACAGCATTAGGGAAGAAATTGCAGCAAAAAGGACAATACAGATTGTGGCAAGACAAAAAATAGTCCTAATGGGCAAATCCCCGAAAAGGGTATTGCCCGATACAAAAAACAAAACTGACGAAAGCAGGGCGGCTGCCCATAAAGTAATAATCTGCAAATGTTTAATGGTCATATTTATCAAATAAACGCCCGATAAAACAAATTGTTGCCTACCGGACGCGGCACATGCCGAAATTTTGTTCAAATTTGCATTGTTTAAACGCTACAAACAAATCTCATGCGACGTATCATTCCGTTTTTATTGCTTTTTCTGTCAATTTCTTCCCGTACCCTGATTTTAAAAGCTCAAAATGAAACCCTCTACACAGCAGGCAAAATTTATATTGGAGATACGGCCATGACTGTTGTAGAAGCCATGGTATGTGAAAATGATAAAATTGTATTCACAGGACCTGCAGAACTTGCCCGTGCGCTGTACCCAAAAGCAAAGACAGTTGATTTTAAAAAACAATATATCTATCCCGGCTTTATCGATGCCCACTGCCATTTTCTGGCATGGTGCAAAGGTTTGAAAGAAGCTGATCTGGTGGGCACAAAAAGTGAAAAGGAAGTTATCAAGCGGCTACAGAAATTCGCCAAAACCACCACCCGCAGCTGGATTGTGGGCCGTGGCTGGGACCAGAACGACTGGAAAAACAAAAACTACCCGACACTGACAGCGCTGGATAAAGCATTTCCGAACACACCCGTGTTTTTAAAACGGATTGATGGACATGCTGCATGGATTAATACCGCAGCCATTAATGCACTAAAACTGGATGTGAACCAGAGGGTTTCCGGCGGAGAATTTATTTTCAAGGACGGAAAGTTCACCGGCATTATCATAGACAATGCGGTTGACCTCGTTTCCCCCGCAGTTCCACCGCTTCCTGAGGCCGAACTGAATAGTGCCGTGGTGGAAGGCGCAAGAAAGTGTTATGCTGCCGGACTTACCACCCTCGACGAAGCCGGATTAACAACCGAAGATATCCAATACCTGAGTAAGCTGCAGCAATCAGACAAGTTAAAGTTGAGGATGTACGCCATGCTGAGCGCCTCACCGCAGAGTTTTGCCTACGTATCGGAAAACGGGCTGACCAACAACGGAATGATGCATGTGGGTGCGGTAAAATTCTACCTTGATGGCGCACTGGGTTCACGCGGAGCACTGATGAAAAAAGACTATTGTGACCGTTTGGGCCACAAAGGCCTATTGCTGAACAACCTGCAGGAATTTGAGAAATATTGCTATTTCCTTTCCCAGAGAAGCTGGCAGGTATGTGTGCACGCCATCGGCGATAGTGCAAACGCACTTGCCCTGCAGATATTTGGCAAGCTGAGAAATCATAATGAAGGTCTGAGGTGGCGTATAGAACATGCTCAGATATTGGACCCCAAAGACTTTAAACTTTTCGGCAAATATGGCGTTGTGCCCAGCGTTCAACCCACCCATGCCACCAGCGATGCTCCCTGGGTGCCTTCACGCATCTGTGAAAACAGGCTTCAGGGTGCCTACAATTACGCTGAGCTTTGCAAACAGGCCGGCCTGGTAGCACTGGGAACCGACTTTCCGGTGGAAGACATCTCTCCCATCAAAACCTTTTACAGCGCGGTAACACGAAAAGACATATCAGGAAACATCAAATCTCCCTTTCAGCCCGAGGGCGCACTTACACGCAAACAAGCCTTGCTGGGCATGACCCTGTGGGCCGCGTATGCAAACCATGAAGAAAATGACAAGGGCTCGCTGGAAACCAATAAATACGCGGATTTTGTGGTATTGGATACGGATTTGATGCTTGCTTCGGAAAAAGCCCTGAAAAAAGCCAGGGTAAAAACCACGATTATCGGTGGCAAAGTGGTTCATCAGAAATGAGAATAATCGCTCTCATAGTCTTTTTTACGTTGTTGCAAGGGGCAACGGCGCAAACCATCAAAAAATGGTACAACCTCTCATCACCCCTCACCGAAATCAGCGGTATGACAATTTGGCAAAACCGCTACTTTGCCCATGGTGACGGAGGTTCACCGGCCATGGTTTTTGAACTGGATGCCAAAGGAAAAATTATTGATACCACTACCCTGCTGCAACCCAATACTGACTGGGAAGACATGTCTGCCAATGCCACGCATTTCTTCATTGGTGATTTTGGCAACAACAACGGTACCCGAAAAGATTTGAAAATACTCAAGTTCCCCGCAGACAGCCTGGGTAAAAAAAGGGTTATGCCCGAAGTAATTTCTTTCAGCTACGCCGATCAGACCGACTTTACTTCCAGCCAGTTCACCAATTTCGACTGCGAAGCCATGGTAGCAACCACGGATTCTCTTTATCTGTTTAGCAAAAGCAAAGTCTCCGGTATTTGCAGGGTGTATTCATTGCCTGTTGTTTCGGGAAATTATGTGGCCGGCATCAGCGATACCGTGCAACCTCCTTTCTGGGTAACCGGAGCCCATTTGCAAAACAACGAACTAATGCTGTGTGGTTATGTTCCAAACATTATGTTTTCACTTACACCCCTTTTTTATCATTGCAAGATGGTGAATGGCCGTATACAGCATGGTTCGGGAAAAGCCTACAATCTGACGTACACCGGCACAAAACAAATTGAAACGGTTTGCCGGTCAACAACAGGCAGTATTCTTCTGAGTGGGGAAGCCTACAGCGGCGACAGCGCAGCCGTTTTTGAACTGATATTGCCTGCAGCAAAAACAAACCGTACGAAAACCCAGGGGCATGGACTGATTCCCAATCCCGCCGGAGACAAGATTCAATTAAAAAATAACCTTCCGGGAGGCTATTGCGGCATTTACAAACCTGACGGACAACTCGTTAAAAATCTCACACCGAATATCTACGGTGAAATTAATATCGCACAGTTGCCGGGTGGATTATATTGGATAGAATACATGGATGACCGCGGCAAAAAGGTGTTTGAACGCCTGCTGAAACTGTAATATACGGAATTTTAGGGACATTTCCAAAAAAACCGGTCCTAATCCAGTTCCTGGTCAAGAATAACAATCATAACGGCAACGGCAGCAGCGCCTAAATGCAGTTCACGTTTGTTTACGCTTTCAAAAACATCGGTTTCCGAGTGGTGTACATCAAAATAGCGCTGTGAATCCGGGATAAACCCCACCAGTACTGCATTGGGATTGATTTTACGGATAGGACCAATATCAGCGCCACCTCCGCCCTTTTCAATTTCACCGATTCCATTAGCATCCAGCAGGGCTTTGTACTTCAACGCTTTGGGAAGAAAT
The DNA here is from genome assembly GCA_947463125.1 of Flavobacteriales bacterium. Classification (GTDB taxonomy): domain Bacteria; phylum Bacteroidota; class Bacteroidia; order NS11-12g; family UBA955; genus RGEC01. The sequence continues at coordinate 5,216 of CANHQZ010000016.1, forward strand.
GCACTGTCCACACCAAAGCCTCTTGGTGTAAATCCGCCGCGGTCACTTTCCAGCGCTGCCACATGCTTTTCATTGGTTTTTCCGGCAACAGCAGCATATTCAGTGGCGCCACGAAGTCCGTTTTCTTCATTCATCCACCACACACAGCGCAAGGTGTGTCGTGGTTGATAACCAATGCTTTTTAACAACCGCAGGGCCTCAAAGGCATGCATACAGCCCGCCCCGTCATCATGTGCACCTTCACCCTGGTCCCAGCTGTCGAAATGGCCGCCAAATGCTATAATGGATTTGGGATATTTTGAACCGCGGGTTTCTGCCACCACATTGGCCGAGGGAGCATCGGGCAGGGTCTGACAGCCCAGCTGCATGGTAAGCTGCAATCCCGGATCCTGCTGTATTAGTTTATCCAGCAGATTTGCAACGGCAGTAGCCACAGCCATCGCGGGAATTTTGGGCTGTTTATCATCGTAAATCATCACACCGGTATGGGCGTGCAAATCACAACGGTTGCTCATACTGCGCACCAGCACAGCCACAGCCCCGTAGGCCGCCGCTTTGGAAGCGCCGTTCACACGCTGCCCCACGCAGGCTCCATAAGCCTTAAACGTATTCAGATATGTTTCGGGAAACGGCCTGTTCAGCAATACCATCTTGCCTTTTAAGGCACCCGCCTTTCCCAGGCTGTCCATCTGCGCATCGCTGTGCACGCTTACGATTCCGGCCTGCAACTTTCCTTTCGTCCCTACAGAACCTCCAAGCGCTACCGCCGGTATGCGGTGCTGCTTAGCCGGTTTTAAAGGCAGTTCCTCAAAAGCTTCGCAATTGTAATCCTGTAGTTTTTCGCCTTTTATGGCGGCATTAAAAATGGTGGATGAAAAGACCAATGATTCGGTTTTACTTCGCTCCCATCGCGGAACCATCACCGGCTGCAGATACACAGAGTCAAATCCGTAGGTTGATAGCATTTGTTTGCCCCAGGCCACGGCTTTTTCCGCCTGCGGACTGCCCGAGAGACGCGAGCCAATGGTTTTGCACAATTCACCCAAACGGGCATAGGCCTGACCATTTTCCAAGGCTTCGTTAAAAACCTTTCTAAAGAATGCAGAATCTACCTGTGCCTGAGTTAGAGAGGCTGAGAAGCACAAACATAAAATTACCAGTCGCATGTCTGCGAAGATAGGAATTGGACACTTTGTCTTAAATCGGTGATTTAATAATTAAAAATTTGTTTTTATTAATTATTGACCCTAAGTTTGCAATACTAACAAATGTTAGTTAGTGAAAAAATATCACCCAAGACATCTGCCCGAAAGGCACAGATAATGGATGTTTCGCTGGAAATGATGCGAAGGCTCGGATACCAGGGTACATCCATGCGGGACATTGCTTCCGGCATGAAGATGGAAGCGGCCAGTTTGTACAACCATATTTCCGGCAAGGAAGACATTCTGGCTGAAACCTGTTTCCGCATGGCGGAAAGACTACTTACCGGCCTGGCCGATGTGAATGATATTTATTTCAACCCCGTTGAAAAACTCTCACTTGCCGTTAAGAACCACGTTAATATTCTCACCGAAAACACCCACGCAGGCTGGGTATTTGTGCATGAATGGCGACACCTGAGTGATGAAAACCGCAGTCGGTTTGTTGCCATGCGCGATGCCTACGAAAAAGGATTTAACACCATACTCAAACAGGGTGAAGACGAGGGTGTTTTTCAGGATGTAAACAACAAATTCGCTGTGCTCACCATTCTGGCATCGCTGAATTGGGTGGTAGAATGGTACAAACCGCAAGGCGGCATGACACCCGAACAAATCGCTGATAAACTGACAGAATTTATCCTCAGCGGACTCAAAAAAGACAACAATTAATACAATATACCATGTACGGAAACGCTTATGTAGAAAACACCGGCAACAACAACAGCCTCACAGCAGGCGAAGATCCGGTGAAACTGGCCGAATTTGAAGCCCGCATTGCTGCCGGCGAAAAAATTGAGCCCCAGGACTGGATGCCCAAAGAATATAGAAGACAGCTGATTCGTATGATTGAACAGCATGCCCATTCCGAGATTATTGGTTCCTTGCCTGAAGGCACTTGGATTACCCGTGCGCCCGGTTTTCGCAGAAAGCTGGCACTCATGGCCAAGGTACAGGATGAAGTAGGTCATGCACAGTTGCTTTACTCTGCCTGCGAAACCCTGGGCAAAAGCCGTGAGGATATGATCAACGACCTCATCAACGGCAAAAGCAAGTACAGCAATATTTTCAACTATCCTGCCGTAACCTGGGCAGACAGCGCAGTGATTGCATGGCTTGTGGATGCCGGTGCCATTATCAATCAGCTTACCAACAGCAAAGGCAGTTATGGCCCCTATTGTCGTGCTTTGGACCGGATTTGCGCCGAAGAATCCTTCCACCTCAAATATGGCCACGATAATGTGGTATTTCTGGCAACAGGCACTCCAAAACAGCGCGAGATGGTGCAGGAAGCCATGAACCGCTGGTGGGCTCCGCTGATGCACTTCTTTGGCCCAAGCGACAAGATTTCTCAGCACACCGAAACGCTGATGAAGTGGAAAGTAAAAATGGCCAGCAACGACGATATGCGCCAGCAGTTTCTGGACATGTACGTTCCCAAAATATGGGACCTGGGCCTCACTGTCCCCGACCACAACCTGAAAAAGAACGAAGAATCCGGCAAATGGGAATATACAGAACCGGATTGGGAGGAATTCAAGCGCGTGATCAACGGCGATGGCCCCTGCAACAAGGAAAGGCTAGCCGTAAGGCGTATGGCCGAAGAAAAAGGCCGCTGGGTGCGCAATGCCATCTTGAAAAAAGATGCCCGCTATGTAGCGCCCCTCGCATAAAGCCACTTTGCTATGAAATCCCCAATAATTGTAAAGCTTGGATTATTACTTTTGTGTATTTCAGGCATAGTAGCCAAAGCCCAAAGTATTCCCAATCCTTATTTTGAATGGTTTGACAGTAAAATCAGGTTAACGCCCGGAACTTGGCAAACACAAGGTATTGTCTCCAAAAATAAAGGCATCCGACTTTCAAACAGCAAAATCAGCGATCTATATTCTACAGCATCATTGTTAAAATTTGATGACTCCGGTTCCCAGGCGCCTGCCTTCAAAATCAACGGGACTCCGGATTCAATAAAAGTAACATTTGAATCGGCATTGGATGGAGACACTGCATTCATTTACTTTTTGGCCATGAAATCAGGAGACTCAACACCGGCTGTTTTTCAGGAAATGATGATACATGGAACACACAGCCAGAAAACACAAAGTTTTGCGTTGGACTATATCCATCCTGATGCCGGAGTGGTGTGCGATACTGCTTACATTATTATCTATTCAGCAAATCCCGTAAACGGGCCACTTGGCAATGGATATATCAGTATCTCAGGCCTGCAGTTATTTGCCGCAAACAACCCCGTCAATGCTATTCCAAATCATGATTTTGCTACCTGGAATGAAACAGGCATTACCTTTCCCGGCGACTGGACAAACCACCATATGCTTGCTTTTAACAACGGATTGAATGGGAATTTCGATTCACGCAGCAACAATGCGCACACCGGATCACATGCCCTGTGGCTGAAAGGTTTTATAAACACTGCACCCAATGCAAAAAACGACTCCTTCCCTGCATTTTGCATTACCACCCGCAGCAGGAACATGATTGACCTGATTACACCCGATGCGGATCAGCCATCCTTCACTTACAGCGGACGTCCACAATCATTCCGCGGCTACGCGAAAACAGATCTGGTAAAAGGCGACAGGCTGATGGTGTTTGTAAACCTGTTTAGCTCAGACAGCATTGTAGGTTCCACCATTGTTGCTATCGACAGCACCAATGGTAAATACACGCTCTTTGAAAAGGATATTAACTGGTTGCCCGGCTACACCGGAAACTGCGAAAAAGCCACTATCGCCATTTATATCACCGACTCAACCGGTTTAAAGATGGTAAGTCCTGAAAGTCAGGCATGGATAGACAATGTCGAATTGGGCAATTTTGGTGTAAAAACCCAAAAAGCAGAGGCCTTGTCCCATTTCAGCATATTCCCGAATCCTGCCAAAGACCATACCCGTATCACAATTACCGGCAAGCAACAAACCTCCCTGTATCTGATGAACACAGAAGGTAAGATTTTGCGCCATATGAGCCGTATGAAAAATGGCGACAACTTATCGCTTACAGGCTTGTCAGCAGGTATGTATTTACTGGTTTCGCCCGAAACCGGAATAACAAAAAAACTCATATTACAACCATGATTATTAAATCATTAGACCCCAGAATAACCCGAGCCGGAATAGACGACGAATCAAAAGACGGCACACAGCAACCCCTTGATCAGTGGCACACATATGAAGTGTTTCAGCAGAAAAAACGCGGCACACATCATGTGCATGTGGGAAGCTTACACGCTCCTGATGCGGAACTGGCTATATTATTTGCCAAAGAGCAATACGCCCGCAGAGGACAATGCGTAAACCTTTGGGTCGTAAAAACCGCAGATGTATTTGCTACCGAATACGAAGATGAGGACATTTTCGCAACAACCCCGGAAAAGAAATACCGTGAACCTGAAGTATACAAGGTGATGGACAGAATTCAGGCATTCAAGGCAAAACAAAATAGCTAAACCATGGAATTAACAGAAAGACACGTTGAGGGGCTGAAAGAGCTTCTCTATAAAATGGCCGATGATTTATTGATTCTGGGTCACAGAAACAGTGAATGGACAGGCCTTGGACCTGTATTGGAGGAAGATATTGCCTTTAGCAGTATGGCACAGGATAAACTGGGACAAAGCCTTGCTTTGTATGAATTGCTGCATGAGCTGGGAGAAAATATTCCGGATATTGTGGCGTTTACCCGCAATGACAATCAGTTTCACAATTGCCATCTGGTAGAAATGCCTATCGGGGAATACGATTTTAGCCTGGCGCGTCACTTTTTCTTCGACCATGCGGATGCCATCCGCTTTGCCATGCTCGAAAATTCTTCCTTTGAAGGTATATCCATGGTTTCCAGAAAATTCAGGGGTGAAATAAAATATCACACCATGCATGCCGATGTGTGGATGAAGCAGCTAAGCCATGGAACCGAAGAAAGCAAAGCCCGCATGCAGTCTGCCATTAACGCAGCCTTTCCTTTGGCACTGGGCATTTTTGAGGAAGGCGAATATGAAGCCGAACTGAAAGAAGCCGGTATTTTTGAAGGTGAAGCTGCCCTGAAAAACCAGTGGCTGGAAAAGGTGAATAATGAGCTTAAAAAGCATGGATATACCTTGCCTGATGCGGATGATGTAACTCCTGCTCTGGGTGGCAGAAAAGGCTTCCATACAGAGCATCTGCAGCCATTGCTGAATGAAATGAGCGAGGTGTTTCAGATTGATCCCGGCGCTGACTGGTAACAAACATGGAGAACCGCACCGCAGCCATCTATCAGCTTCTGGAAACCGTAATGGATCCGGAAATTCCCACCATTTCGCTGGTAGATCTGGGTATTGTAACCGGTGTGGAATGGGATGACGAAAATCCCCATGTAAAATTAACACCCACTTTTTCCGGTTGTCCTGCGCTTCGCGTGATGGAACAACTCGTACACGAAAAGCTCAAAGCATCCGGTTTTGACAATCCAAAAGTGAGTACCAGTTTTGAGGTAGCCTGGAACAGCAACATGATTTCGGAAAAAGGTTTGGCTGCATTGAAAAAACATGGCCTTGCTCCCCCGCCAAAGCACGCAGGATACATCGAACTGGATGTGTTGAGTGATATTGCCTGTCCGCTGTGCGATAGTCGAAATACGACCATGCAAACGCCATTTGGACCCACTTTATGCCGCAGCATGCACTATTGCAAAAACTGCCACAATGCCTTTGAGGCATTCAAGCCGGTTACTTAGGCATTTCAGATATAAATATCCTTGATTGAATAATCCCTTTTGAGGAATTTACTTGTAACACATAAAAGCCGGGAGACAAATCGGGAAGCCTTATTTTATTTCTTTCTATGACATTCAGCTCGGCTACTTTCCGGCCATCCATAGCACATAGTATTACCCTACCATTTACCTGTGGCATGCCATCCCAAACAATTACCTGTCCGGGCAATGTAGGATTGGGGTAAATTTTGGTCCTGGTTCTCAGATTTTGATTTACAGAGGTGCACCAGACATTCATTTCAGTCCTTGCCTTCTCTATGTTCAGGCGACCTTCAGTTGCGCATTTTCCGTTCAGCGAAGGCAGTATATCAACACCCCGTAAAATCCATGTTCTCAGCAATTTCGCGGCAGAATCGGGTTGATTTTTATGAACAGTCCAAAATGAATCACATACTTCAGCGCACAGCAAGGCTGCCGCGGCTCCTACCTGCGGTGCGGCAAAGGAAGTGCCGCTTACGGCTGCATATGGCCCGTTTGGACCATTATAGGAACTCAATTGCGTGGTATAGGCTCCCTGCCCCGGCGATGCCAAATCTACATGCTCGGCGCTGTAACCCGAATTCATCCGGTTGTCATTCGCATCGGTATTGTTTACCACAAGGGTAAATAAACTCGGGCACAGGCTTGGTATATCACCGGCTACACCCACATCCACATTGCTGTTGGTTGTAGCTATGCTGCTGATTATTCCCGCGTTACCCAGAGAATCGTACAGACTGCACCAGATGGGCTCTTCATTGGGGAATGCACCATCAATACCAACAGATGTATTCAAAGCCACAATAAATGCGCCTTTCCTGCCATCGGTTTGCATGTACAGCTGTTTCATGCGCAATGCGTAGAGCATGCTTCTTATTACGCCCAAATCTCCGTCGACTCCATTGAGCGGATAGCACAATAATGGCATTAGTTTCACATGCCAGTTGATGCCGGAAACCCCGGTTTTATTGTTTCCTGCAGCCCCAACAATGCCGGCTACCTCTGTTCCGTGGGCATACAAACTTTGGGTTGTAAAAGTTCTGTTATTGGAATCGCCGCCATTCCATCCGCGGTAATCGTCCACATACCCGTTGGAATCGTCATCCATGCCGTTCCAGGGTATTTCATTTCGGTTAAACCACATATTGGGTTTAAGATCCGGGTGTACAGTATCCATTCCATCATCTACCAGTGCTACAACGAGTGTATCGCCTCTTCTGTTTACCCCGCCGGTATTTCTATCCCAAAACCAGGGCGCACGAATGGTACTCAGGTAGTTCTGGGCACTGAATAAAGGATCGTCAGGATTTTTTCTGCGTGTAATTTGGTGACAGCGCTGCACACCCTGAACGCCTTCAATGGCATTGAGTGTTCGCAAAAACAAGCCCGATAACTGATCTTGACTTACTTGCAGGCGATATAACCCAAATGCGGCATCTACCGGATAAAGCACTAAACCTTTCTGCTGCGACAACTTTGACGAAACGCCAGCAAATTGCCTGGAATCCAGCTTCAGCAATACCGTTGAATTTTGCGCATACAGATTCTGCAGCATCCCAACCAGAAAAAGCAGCAGAAAATGATATTTTGTATTACCTAGCAACCTTATCAAAGCTAATAAAAAGGCCTGCTAATTCCTAGCAGGCCTCAAAAATATGGCTATTTTATGAATTATGGCTTGGCACCGGGAGCAGCGGTTTTCTTCTGCTGACGCTGTGCCTGCTTTTTGATATAATTATCAACTGCTTCCTTGTCTTTTTTGATATTTTCATCTTCGGGAGCGAGTTCAATCATTTTGCCCAGATATTCAGAGCACTTATCCCACTGTTTTCTGCCCCTGGCAGTAGTTTGCATGCGGTTATAGGCCATCAGCATGGTTTGCTTATACTTAACCTTTTGATCCGCATTCAAGCGACCCATCCACACCAGATAAGCGGCAGATGCATTACCGGTAGAGTCTGAAGGGTCCATTGCATCATACGCCTGGGCGATCTTGTAGTAACCCTGCACGGCCGTAGAATCCTTACCCACAAGCTGCGTATAGGTACCAATGGCTTTTTGATACTGGCCTGCATTGAGCTGCGCATTTCCCAGGTAAAACAGGTCCTTATTCTCAAGCCCGTTGTTTTTCAACCGCTTCCATTCAATCACGGTAACTGCCCTGTCCCACTGTTTTCTGCCGGTATAGAAATCTTGCAATTGCTGGTACCAGATGGCAGGACAGCGGGCGGTATCGCTGATTACACTGATATGAATATCATAGGCCACATCGCTTTGACCAAGTCGACCCAGAAGATTCGCTTTGATAAAGTTCTCCTGCGGAGACAACGTACGATTGAGGTTCTTCACATGCTTAGTTTCATACAGCTCAAAATAATCAAGTCCGGCCTGGTTGGTAGCTTTTGCTGTATCGTTTTTCTGCGCATAGGCATAGGCAATTACACCATACAAATTGGTAAAGAGCTTTGAACCTGCCTTTTCCTGCTGTTCAAGAATACTCTTGGCCTCAGCAATGGCCTCATCATAATCACCGGCCAGAAAAAGTGCCTGTGCATACATTTTACGGGCGGAGATATTGTTGTTGCGCTTTAGATACTCTTTGTAATAGAATACTGTACTGTCGCGCTTTTTCATCAAATTGAAGATATCGGCCTTTTGTCTGTAGGCGGGTGCAAAATCCTTATCGATCTTGAGCGCTTCGTTTATCTGATTCAAAGCAACATCATAGTTTCCTACACGCTGATAAACCATACCCTGCCTCAATTTTGAACGCGGGTCAGATTCATTCATGTAACCGGAAACGGTATATTGTTCGATAGACAGAGAAGCATCTCCCTTATGGATTACCAGATAGGCATCGCCAAGCAAGAGCTGGGCTTCGTAGTCGGTTTCAGAAGCCTGTTTCAGACTGGCAGCCGCCTTGTCTGCATAGCTTCTCAGGCTGGCAGTTGGCGCATATTGCACCATCAAATAAGCTCTGCCAATTTCACGGTTTACCAAAGGCAACAGTTTTTTGCCTGACTTTCTGGCAGCGGCAAACTGATTTTCGGCTTCGGCCACATTCCCCTGCCTTAGCGCAATATGTCCCAGTCCGATGTTGTTTACAAAGTACTTCGGCATCATTTGCAAGCCTTTTTCAAACATGGCTTTAGCCGATGCAGTGTCGCCGGATTCGAGCAAATTAATACCAGCCCAGTAATAGGGTTCTCCCACTTTGGGCTTTTTGGCAATCATGGCATCAAATGTTCTGGCAGCATCTTCATACTGCTCATTCCGGGTTTGTCTTCTTCCCTGTTCAATGCTTTGGGCCTGCAGAAGATATACTCCCGCTGTGGCCAATGTGAATAACAGTGTTTTCATTTTGGTGCAAAAAAAATATAAGTTGAACGGTTTACGAAGAATAAATCAAAAATTAATCCAAATTTATCATTCTGTATCAACTTCTACGGTTCTTCCTGCATCAAAACACGGCAACAGACCGCTTTTCTTGACCAGAATTTGACCCGGTTGTGAGCAAATCCATGCGGCAAATCCGCTGCCCAGACCCGAATATCCTTGTAGATCATGGATATAGACATCCTGAATAAACGGATATTGCCTTGTATAAATCTGCGACTGAAACGGATATGACAGCCCGGTAGAATCGGTGTTTACCTGTAAGATTTTTACTTTCCTCTGATAATGCAGCGCCAGCGTATCTGTTTTGTCTGCAATGGTATTCACACCCACAAAACCAATAAATTCGGGATGGCTTGCCACCCAATCCATCACCGCATGTGGCCCTGAAAGGGAGATGACATTCGGTTGTGCGTGGTTATCCAGTTGAAAACGCCTGTAAAAAAACATGTAATTATTGCCTCCTTTTCTGTCAAAACACAATTTCTTTTGGGAAGAACCGGTACGTGCAGCCAGCAGCGCTTTCAGTTCCGATTCACTGATTGCATCAGCAGATGCATTGCGATTGGCCACCAGTGCAATGGAGGATTTGGCAAACTTTACACTTCGAACCTTAAAGTTCCGGTTTTCGAGGGCTTCTTTCTCCTGTTCAAAGAAATCGCGGTGCAGAATGCATATTCGGCAGATTCCCTCATTAACCGCTTTCAAAATATCGGTTTCGGAAGCAAACGTAAACCGGATATCGGCTTTCGGGTATTTGGATTCAAACACGTCTTTCATTTGTGTAAGCATGAGAGAGTCGGCAAAATCTGCCCATATATTCACTTTGCCTGCGGTTGGAACATCCTTTCCTTCTCCCTGATAATCATAATTGGAGCAAGCTGTGAAAACAAGGATTGCAATCACCCAAAAACTATTTCTCATTACCGGCATTCCTCCTTTTGCGCATCATCAGGTAGCCGTTTATTCCCCGAAAAACACCCCATACGAGCAGTATTCCTCCAAACCATATGGGATTAATTCCCCTGATTTCAAGTGCAGAAGGATTTAATGTAATAAAGTAAATGCCCATCCCAATAAAGACGCTGGCGGTGAGAAAATGGTAGAAATAACCGGTTTTGAACATAGGGCAAAAATAGGAAATAAAAAGGCCTTCCGAAGAAGGCCTTTTTTGTTATTGACTGTGTTTTGGTATACTATCAGTGAACCATCATGGTGCGGCTCACCTTGCTGCCGCCGCTGATAAGGCTGTAGGTGTAAACACCTGCAGACAATCCGCTGGCATCGATAGGCAGAATATGGTTTCCACGGTTCAAACCTGAGAAAGTATTGCTGTGGACCAGCATACCGGCTGTATTGCGCACTTCCAGCTTGATGTCGCCGGGAGCTGTCATCCAAACAAGCACATTGGACACACCGCTAAAAGGATTGGGGTAATTCTGGTTTACCAGCATTACTTCACCGGTATTGGGCTTGTCAACATTAACACCCCAGATCATGCCAATTTTATTGGTAAGAATGTCATTAACAGGAATTGCCTGGTAAAGAATATCGTTGAGAATAGCGGGGTGGTTCTGAGCATTCGCATTGTTGTTGCTGAGGTTGTTACCGGGAATAACATCCTGCTGCCACATCAGGTGCAGGAAGCCATTGGCTCTGCGGGCTACTGAAGGGAAATCATCCTCGCGGGTGAGCACCTGGGTAAGGTTCTGAGGGCTGCTCCAGTTCAAACCTCCGTCGGTACTGCTAACTACGGCAATATCGCGATAGTTGCCGCCAAGATCGTAAACATCGCCTTCAATAGGAACTGAGAATACGCAGTAGATATTTCCGTTGTCATCAATGGCAGCATTGGGCTGACGCATAGGGCTGGTATTGGTTAGACGGGCAGCATGCGACAATGGAGAGGCAGATCCGGCCGGAGTTGGCAGGTTGCCATTTTGCAGTCCGTAATATGTAGCAGCATCCAAAGCAATGGTTCCGCTTCCGTCCCTATCAAAGGCACCCGGATCTACAATTGACTGACCCACACCAAGCGTTTCGTTCCAGTAACCAATTCCTTGCACGGCGAAATAGTCTGTATAAAATTCATCGGAAGTATCGCTATCACCTACGCGTCCCAGACCCCAGAATACATGAACTTTACCGTTATTGTCGATGATCACATCGCAGGTTCCGTCATTTGTGAAAGGAGTATCCAGCATGAGTTTCTTGGCATTGTAAGGCGCATATTTAAAGGTATCTACAATGATTCTTTGGAATGTGGCACCTGCATCGGTTGATTTCCACAGGATTACACCCTGGAACTTATCTGCATTTACAATGGCAACGGTTTTGCCTTTGGCGTCAATGGCATATTGATCGGAACCTCCATTGGTGGTGAGCATGCTGTCATAATCGGGCAGCATCTGGTGCTGAATATCCCAGTTATCACCGGCATTTACGCTGCGGCTGTATACCATCGGGGCAAAAATGCCTTTTCTGCGTGGAGCGCGTTTTTCACCGGGCTGGGCAGAGTCTGTGTAGCTGCAAATCAGGTGAATGGTATCTCCGTCATTGGCTGTTCTGGCCCAGATAGGCTTATATGGAGCTTCTGAAAGAATGTTCTTGCTCAGCGAAGGGCGTGTGCCGGGACCATTGTTTTTGGTCATTACAAAACCACCGTTGGTAGCTTCGTGACCAATTACAAACTCGTTTCCATTGCGAAGGATACCGATATTCGGCCAGCCTGTGCGGGTAGCTGACTCCACCCTGCTGCTATCGCTGTTATACCACTTGTTGCCCAAAGTAGCGTTGCGGTAGTTGTATCCTGAGCCGCGCTGAGGAAAACCGGAAAAGTCGTTTGCGCTGGTTGTCCAGGTAGCTGAAATGGATCCGTTTGGATGCATCACCAGACGGTGGGGCATAGCATAATTGCTCTGCAAATCGTAGTATGTAGCACCGATTTTGACAAAGTTGCTGTAAGTCACACCGCGGGAATTAACCTTTTTCCCGTTTGCGTTTCCACCGGCACCCAGGATGTCGTGAAACACATTGGTACGGCTTGATTCCAGACGCGCCGAACTGTTTGACTGATAAGGCGTCCTGACTCCCTGAGCATTCAAGTTTATGAGAACGCCGGTAAGTCCCATTAAAAAGTATAGTTTCTTCATAGTTATTGATAATAATCCCTGCAAATTAACATTTTTTTTACATATCAATCCATACCTATGGATAGAATAAATTAGTTTTTCAAAATAGCCAGAACAGCTTCCACCAAAAGGTCACCATCTCCGGCGCTGCCGCGGTGTAATCCTTTCAACCGCAAATCGAGGTATTTTATCTGTCCCAGGGCTCTCTCCAGGTCATGCATGGTGTAATTGCGTGCGGCTGTGCGGTAGTCTTTCACAAAGTATGGATTCACCCCCAGTCCGGCCGCCATTTCCTGATCACTCTTTGACATGAAATAATGGGCTGACACCACCTTGTTAAAAAATCCGTAAAGAACGGAAACCATGCGGTGTATATCTCCTTTTTCTGCCCGCACCCCCATCTGGTGTGCAATCTGGATACTTCGGTTAAAATCTTTCATCCCAAGGGCCGATTGCAGCTCAAAAACATTGTATTCCCTGTTGAATCCGACCTGCTCTTCCACATGCTGCTGTCGGATAAATTCATCTTTCACCGTGATAAACATTTTCTCAAGCTCATTGTGAATCAGGGTTAAATCGGCGCCAAGCAGATCCACCAGCATTTCCACGGCTGCGCTGTCAATACTGCGCCCTTTGAGGTGACAAAACTGCGGTATCCAGCCTTTTACCTGATAATCGCGGAGTTTATCGGCAGTGAATACGATACCTTTTGAAATCGCCTTGTATACTTTGGTCCGACTGTCCATTTTGGCATTTTTAAATGCCATCACGAAAATTGTGGAGGGCAGCGGAGATTCGAGATATGGCAGCAACACCTCCCAGTCATCGAGCTGCTGCGCTTCTTTAAGAACCACCAGCTGGTAATTACTCATCATGGGATAGCGCCGGACAATACCCGCCAGATCATTCGGCTTGGTATCTTTTCCGTACAATACCGTTTGGTTAAAACTACGTTCTGCCTGCGTAAGAACGCCTTCCTCAATTTGGGCAGTAAGTGCATCCACAAACCAGGTTTCCTCACCTTGCAGTAAAATCAACGGTGACCAGTCTTTTGATGCAAATCGTTTGCTAAGACTGAGAAATTGGTCGATAGTTCCGGTCTGTTTTGCCATTTTTCGCTAATTTCACGGCCTTGGAAGCGCTACAATTCCCCGATTATGGGTTCACGATCCAATCCGAAGGACAAAAAAAGCAGATTTTTGACCCTGTAAGAAAAAAATTTATCCCCCTTACTCCTGAAGAGTGGGTAAGACAGCATGTTATACAGCACCTGCACCAGCAGTATCATATTGCTTTTTCGCTCATTTCCGTTGAAAGAGAACTAAGCTACAATGGGTTGAAAAAACGTTTTGACATCATGGTTTCCTGTAGCGAAAGGCCTTTTGCCTGCCTCGTGGAAGTGAAGGCTCCCCAAATTAAACTCACCACTGAAACCATACTCCAGGCTGCTGTTTACAATAAATCATACAATTGTCCGTGGCTGTGGGTAACCAATGGAATTCAACATGCATGGCTGTTTATGGAGAATAACACCTTGAAGCCTACTGAGGCTCCGTCGGTTCTTTGCGGATTACCATAAATCCACCAGCCACTCTTCCCTGCCGGAAGTAAATTTCACTACAGGATCGCAGGCAGCGTTGCCAAACGGATTAAAATTTATGATGACCGAATGCGCTGCATTATGACTGCTTCCTCGGGAGAAACAGGGGAAACAGCCGCTTTCACGGGTTACTTCGTAATGGAATAATTCTTCTCCTGCAAGTACCACATCTGCATGCCAGTTTGCAGAGAATTTAGCAGTCCGGCTGGTTTGTCCGTCCGAATTAAGTTCAATTAAACCATCTATGCGGATGGAGTGCTGTTTATCCGGGGTGCGTATATCGGCTTTACCGTTGATTAATATTTCGTAAGCAGAATAATTGACAAGTTTTAGTTTTCCGGAAAAATAAACTGCCCCTTTGGAAGACATTACCGCAAAGCTGTCTGCAGGTGAAGCAGAAAACCAGCAGGTATCTTCAAATGCATTCATTGAAAATCCGTTTTTTACGAAACACTTCCCCTTGCGAGTCAGTCCGTCTGTGCATACGATACCTTTTTTGTAATCAAACCAGATTCCGCTGTCTGTCAGCTGCAAAGCCGGCACGCTTGCTCTCGAATTGCCCCAATCACGCAACACCTCGGCCACAGGAACAAAAGCATGGGCGGCAATACCCTGAAACGCCCGTGCATTGAAAATCGCGGGCTGGAATAAATTTCCTATTTCCTCCGTTTTGCGGCAGCCCGAAAAGGCAAAGGATACTATGACCAGACAACACAGAAGACGCATTGGACAAAAGTACGCTTTGTGTTTGGTAATTAACAACAATTATCAGCGCACAGTGAACACTATACTTCGTCCACCGACGATGGCTTTTGCAGTGCGATCGCAGGCAGCATTGTTGTAGGGATCAAAATCCACATCCAGGCTTCTGCCGGCATCGACATTCTTTACAGAGATAATTCCTTTTACAAAAGTACGGGCACAACCCAGCTGCATCCTTTTCAGCAAGGGTGTTGTGATGTTCCAAGTGTAATTATCGCCTTCACGATTGACTCCGCTGCCACTGCCGGTAACTTCGTACTCATCGCCCCACACGCCGGGGGTGGTCATGCCTGAGGTTTTGGTCACGTTGCGAACGCCCTGGAAAGAAGCTGTTTTACCGTCACTGAAGAGCAGTTGACCGCTGTTGACCGTGATTTCAAAAGAATAAACGGCGGTTCGTTTGATGGTAATGTCGGTAACAATTTGTGTCATTTTGCTCCCATCGCCGCTGTAAAACAAGTCACTGGAAGTTGTTTTTACCGTGGCAACGGCTCCTACATTTTTATACGGAAACGAAAAGGAAATAAGCACCTTACCGGCGCGGTATCTTCCATCACCGCAGAGCTTACCTTTGGGTTCAGTGGTGCCCAGAGGGCCAAAATCAAGCTCGTATATTTTTATGGTACTGGTAGAATCAATCCATCTGAAAGTTGCGCCCTGTGGCACAATGGTCATCTGCATACCAGTTTCATTTGCATCATCCGACACATCAAACAAACCTGCTGCTTCCGTTTCTGAGGCAGCGAAGTCCTCAGCACTGGTAATGTTATCGCGATTCTCCTTTAACTTGTTGCAGGAGGTAAAACCAATCAACAGCAAAGCGGCTGCCAGTATCAGCGAACCTAAATTCATAGGATTTCTCATCTTTCTCAAGTTGTATACCATTATTACACGAATAGCGGTGTTTACCCCCAAATAAATTTAATCATTTAAGATTGTGGTAATGGTTTGGCAAACTGAAATAATTTCCCCCTCGGTAATACTCAGGGGCGGCGCAATGCGCAACGCATCAGGTGCATAGAGAAACCAATCTGTAAAAATTCCGTGTTCCAGTGCCCGCCGAATCAGTGTTTTGCACGTATCTTCACTGTCCAGGTGCGCGGCCAGCAAAAGCCCTTTGCCTTCTATCTGTTTGATTTTGGGATGAATAAGATGCTTTCGAAATAATTGTTCTTTCTCAGCCACCCTGAAATCATATAAATTTTTGCTTGTTGCATTCACAGCGGCGGTGGCGGCAGCGCAACAAACGGGATGACCGCCAAAAGTGGTAATATGACCTAGAACCGGATTTTCCGACAGACATTTCATAATTTCCTTGCGCGCAATAAAAGCCCCCATGGGCATTCCACCGCCAAGTGCCTTCCCCAGCACAAGAATATCCGGAATAATTCCATACTGCTCAAAGGCAAACATGGTACCTGTGCGCCCCATCCCTGTCTGAATTTCATCCACAATCATCAGAGCCCCAGTATGGTTACAAAATTCACGTACCGCATGCACATATTCCTTTGAAAGCACAACTGCTCCCCGTTCGGCCTGAATGAGTTCAAGCACAACCGCAGCAGGGGAAACTTCAAGATTTTTTAAAGCATCAATATCCCCGGCATTTATAAAGTGAATATCCGATAACAATGGCCGGTAAGGGCCGCTGTAATACTCATTGCTCATAAGGCTGAGCGCACCCTGAGTACCACCGTGATACGCATTGATTTGAGCCACAAAGGCCGACTTTCCGGTGTGTCTTTTTGCCAGTTTCATGGCTCCCTCAATGGCTTCACTGCCTGAATTAACGAAATAAAAATTATCAAGCTGCGTTGGCAAAACACCTCCCAAGGCTGCTGCGAGCTGAATTTGCGGAGACTGCACCACTTCGCCATACACCATCAGGTGCATGTATTTTTCGAGCTGTGAGTGTATTGCCGACAGCACCTCAGGATGTCTGTGGCCAAGGGAAGAAACGGAAATGCCCGAAATTAAATCCAGGTATTTATTTCCCGCAGAATCATACAAATAATGACCTTCTGCACGGTCTATTTCGAGCATTAGGGGTGCATCGCTTGTTTGGGCCAGATGCTGTAAAAAATACTGACGGTTACCGATGTGCGGCATGAACAGCTGCTGTTAGTAGATGGAAAGCAGACGATCCAGTGAGCGGAAAAACTGCTCTGTAGGTTCATTACGGTTCCAAATCACTTTGGCCCTGCTGTAGTAAGGTCTTCTTTTTTCGTTTAGCTCAGAAATTTGTTTTCCGATATTTTGATTGCGATTCAGTAAGGGACGTATGGTCCGGCTGTCTTGCAAACGTTTTTCAATTTCAGACAATTCGGTATTCAGGTACACGGTTAGACCGTGTCTGCCCATATTTTCCATGTTGTTTCCCCACGCCGGAGTGCCACCACCACAGCTGATGACACACTGCTTGTAGGAAAATGTAGCGGTCAGATATTTTTGCTCAATACTGCGAAAACCTTCCTCACCCAATGTTTCGAACAATGTTGCAATACTGGCTTTCTCATTTTTCTCAATGAGCTCATCCAAATCCACAAAATCCCATCCCATTTTCTGAGACAGCCATTTTCCGGTGTGGCTTTTACCCGATCCGGGTAACCCTACAAGATAGATTTTATCCATGACGCAAACGGGGATCGAGCCAAATATAGCACATCTCGGTGAGAAGATTGACAAAAAAGAAAATAATTGCCGTAAAAAGCACTGTTCCCATAATAACGGGAAGATCGGAATTTTGGAGTGCATCGATAGCCACTTTGCCCAGACCTTTCCAGTTGAAGATATACTCTGTAAAAAATGAACCTGCCAGCAAACTGCTTAGCCAACCGCCAATAGAAGTTACAAGTGGATTTACGGCATTGGGGAATGCATGCACCCACAAAACCTTCCATTCCGGCAGGCCCTTAGCACGGGCGGTGCGCACATAATCCTGATAAAGCACATCCACCATCGTATTTCGGGTAAGCTGCACAAATACGGCCAGCGGTCTCAACCCCAATGCAACAGCCGGCAAAATAAGATTTTTCCAGGCCAGATATCGCCCCTCACCCATTGGGTCTATCTCCCACAGGCTGCCTGTCATTTCCAGACCCGTGTATTGTTTCCAAACGAAACCAAACAGCCAAGCAATAAGCATGGCACTGAAAAATGCAGGAAGCGAAATACCTGCGGCTGAAAAAGCCACGATGGTATTGTCAAAAGCAGAGCCTCTTTTCACTGCAGCCAGCACACCCAGTGGAATTCCGGCAAGCAATGCTATCAGCAAGGCTGCAAATGCCAGTATCAGTGTTCCGGTAAAGGCATCCGAGATAATATCCGTAACCGGCTTCTTACTTTGAAAACTCGTTCGCAGATAAGGGGCTTTTAGCCACAATGCCCCGGATTGAAAACCGGCAATGGCAACACCACCGGTCTGTTTAGGTCTTTCACTGTCCGCAGCATACCACGAAACCGGTGAAAGATCGTTGATATAAAAAACCAGCTGCTTCCATTTGGGCTGATCCAGTCCCAGATCCCTCACGATGGCATCGGTTGTGGCTTTGTCGCTGCGCTGCCCGGTAAGTATTTGCTCGGGCGATGGAAGCGCCATGAAAAGGGTAAAAATAAACAGCAGCAGACCCAGCAAAACCGCCAGCAGAAATTTTACTTTACCGGCGATAAATGCCCTCATTTTGAGGTCAGTTTTTTCAACTTGTTTACCGATGGAAGGTTTCTGCCGCTCCACTTGTCCACCACAACGGCATTCTTGAACAAATACAGGGTTGGGTTATAGCGAGCCAGTGTCATCAGCATTTTCTGGTCGGCAGAAAGGAAGTTAAACGGCAATTTATGGGTTTTTACATAGGCCGCCGAAGGCTCCGGACTGCTGGCAGTAACAGGATAAAAGGCCACTTTGCTTTGCTGAGACCAGCGGTATATTTCGCTGATTTCAGGATTTGCGCCATCATAGCCTTTATCCGTGTAAGTAAAGATCCAGAGCAGCTTATATCCTTTACTGTGTAGGAAGCTGTCTTTCAAATCGGTGCCGGTTTTGGGGTCGGATATGGCAAAATCATGAATCGGGCTTTTGTATCCTTCTACAATCACCTTGTCAATCCTGCGGCGGTATTTCCAGCCTTCTTTTTCGAATTTCTCATAGCCATCGGTATACTCTTTGGTAGTAACACTGACGCTGTCGTTCCCTTTCTCAAGCACAAACAGCATTTGAATGCTATCGGATGAGCGCATACCTTTGGGAACCTCGGTCATGATTTTATGGATATCGTTGCCCTGTTTGTAGGGAAGAAAATCCCAAACAGGCAGGTATAGATAACAAAGCCAGCCGAATGCAACTGACAGCAGGGAAATCACACCCATAAATTTCCAGCCAAAGCCTTTACTGAACCAAGGTTTAATGTAAGAGCGGCCAAAGACGATAACCAAAATAAGACCGGTCAGTACCAGGTCTTTGATAAACGATTCTTTGGGTTTCAGTTTTATAAAATCACCAAAACAACCGCAATCCGTCACTTTGTTGTAAATCCAAGAATAGCCTGTGAGGAAAGTAAAAAACACAATCAAAAGCAGCATGGAAACGGAAGTGAACGTAATGTTCCAACCAACCAGCAGTGCAAATCCCAGTATTACTTCCAGGGCGCAGAAACCTATAGAAAAATACAGGCTATATTTTTTCATGCCCAGAAAAAAGCCGTGCAGGGCACCTTCTTTTTTAACATAGGGCTCGAGTTGGAGATCTGCTTTAAATTCAGCATTGTTACTGCTTTCAAAATGAATATCTTTCTGGTAAATGGTTTTTCCTGCCACCACACAGCGAACCACTGCCATAGCCTTGGCACCGGAATCCTGGGGCTGAAAAACCATTTCTCCGGCAGGAAAATCCTTGTATGTAGCATTCAGTTTCAGGCTATAAATTTTCCTGGAGGCTTTCTGCTTCTTTTTTCGGGCGTTTTTGCCGGATTTAACGTCAACTGAATCGGTGCTGCCTGAAGAATCTGAGCTTACGGCAGGGGTGCTGCTAACGCGAATGTTCAGTGGCTGAACCTTATCAGCACTAAAGATTTGAAACGCTGACTGCTGCAGCACGCGTGCACCATCCATCAGTTGTATCTGAATGGAATCCTGCTTTTGTGAGACATCGGCCGCAAAAACATCAAAATACTCATTGAGTTTTATGGCAAAACCGCTGGGATCATTGAGTTTGACCATGCCCGAGAAAACAAAGAGTAAAGCGGTAAAAACACGAGATATCTGAACGGGTATTTTCATTTTTCCTGCATTCTGATTAAAGCGAAAATAGCATAATTGATTATATCCTGATAATTGGCCGAAACCCCTTCGCTCGCGATGGTTTTGCCGGCATTATCCTCTATCTGTTTTATTCTGGCTATTTTAACCAGAATAAGATCGGTGAAGCTGCTCACGCGCATGTCACGCCAGGCCTCGCCGTAGTCTGTATTTTTCATCAGCATCAGATCGCGGGTCAGGTGTGCATGATAGTCATACAGATCCAGAATCTCTTTCACATCTCCCGTTTCACGGTTTTCATCCATCAGTTGCAACTGAATAAGTGCAATGATGCTGTAGTTGACGATTCCCATGAACTCGCCTTCAATATCCTCTCCTACAAGGTTGGTACCGCTGGTTTCAATATTTCTGATACGCTGGGCCTTGATAAAAATCTGATCGGTAATACTTTGAGGCCGGAAAACGCGCCACGAGGTGCCGTAATCGGTGTTTTTGCGTTCAAAGATATTCCTGCAAACCTGCAGAACGGCATTGTATTGCTCACGGGTCTTTTCCATCTTCGAAGTATGTTGCGAATTTACAGACACAGACATGTTTTTGGTATTCAATTATCAGACCAAATTATACACATCGGTATATAAACAGCCTGTTTTTTTCGTAAAAATTTGGAAATATCCATTTTTATATTTATATTTAATATTTCTTGAACACTTATATTTTTATGAATACAGATTTTAATTCACTTTATCAGTCTTTGAACGCAGAACAGCAAAAGGCTGTAGACACACTGGAAGGCCCCGTAATGGTCATTGCCGGACCCGGCACAGGTAAAACCCAGATTCTGGCGGTCAGAATTCTCAACATTCTCAACCAACCCGACACCAAACCACAGGAAATCCTGTGCCTTACCTACACCGATGCCGGATCTACCGCCATGCTGGAGCGGCTTAGCCGATTTATGGGCGCCGATGCCTACAAGGTCAATATTCATACATTTCACGGTTTGTGCAACACCATTATCAAGGAAAACCCTGAACTATTTTCCAAAGGCAACCTACGGGTAATGGATGATTTGGATAAACTGGAATTATTGGAAAGCCTGATCCGTACGATTCCGCCGGGTTCTCCGCTGCAGAATTTTCAGGAACAGCCATTTTACCTGAGAAAGTCGCTTGAAAAAGTATTCAATCTGATGCAGAGTGAAAATCTGGATGTGTCTTTTTTTGAAAAAGGTATTGACAAACTCAGCGATGAGGAAGCTTTTAAAGAAGCGTTCCCCGGCTTTATTTACCAAAGGGCATCCGGAGTCAATGTGAAAGGAGATCTGAAGCGCAAGGACTATGAAAAAATTGTGAAGGAATGGCAAAAACTGCGTGAAGCGGCCGCATTGTTTCCAAAATACCAGGAAATGAAAAAAGAGGCCGGGCTGTATGAATTCAGCGATATGCTGCAGTGGGTGCTTAATGCATTCAAAACCAACCCGGACTTACTACTTACGTACCAGGAAAAGTACCAGTATGTGCTGGTAGATGAATACCAGGATACGTCAGGCATTCAGAATGAACTGCTCTATCAGCTTATTTCGTTTTGGGAAGACAACCCCAATTGCTTTGTGGTAGGTGATGATGACCAGAGCATCTATGCCTTTCAGGGGGCCAGGGTCAGCAACATGATGGATTTTGCCCGGAAGTATGAATCCAACATTACCAAAATTGTTCTTACCCAAAACTACCGAAGCACTCAGCTTGTGCTGGACGGAGCAAAAAAACTGATTGAAAACAACAGAAAAAGGCTTGTTAATTCTTTCCCTGAACTGAGCAAGGATCTTGCTGCATCGGGCGCTAACCGCCATTATGCGGCAGTTCCAATTAGTTACAATGCCTTTAAAAATCGCTTTCACGAAGCCCTGGCCATCAGCGAACAAATAGCCGAACTTAAAAATGCGGGATGTCCGCCTGATGAGATTGCCGTAATCTATCCCAAACACAGAATTGTGGAGGAACTGGCTGATATCCTGCTGCAAAAAGACATTCCGTTCACGCTGGCCCGCAGTGTGGATATACTGCAGGAACCCCTTATCATTCAATTGCAAAACTGGCTTCAGTACCTTGCCTGGGAACTGGAAGTTCCGCACAAGGGCGAGCATTTGATTTATACACTGCTGCATTATCCATTGTATGACATTGCCCCGTTTGAAGTTGCAAAAATCGCAACGGAAATCTATGCAAAACGGCATGAGAAACTAAAATGGCGCGACTTTATGGGTGAATATGTGAAACAAAATCCCGAGCCGCTTCCCGCCGGAGCGCAAAGCAGAGAAGCGCTGAAGGCATTGTGGAACAATGTGGAAGAATGGCTGAAAAAAGCTGCAGGAATGACCGTACCTCAGCTCATTCAGGAAGTAATATCACAGGGTGGTTTTCTGAAACTGGCCATGCAAAGCGAGCAGCGCGAATGGTATATGGAACAACTGCATACATTCCTGAGCCATGCCATTGCTGCCAACCAGAAGAATCCTTACCTCACCCTAACGCAGTATATGGAAGCGCTTGATAAGATGAAGCGTAACGAAATTGCCGTTCGTCTTGAAAAACGCATTGGAAGCAAATCGGGCGTAGTGCTGACCACGGCGCACAGCAGCAAAGGACTTGAATACAAACACGTATTCATTATCGGATGTGAAGAAGAAGCCTGGGATAAAGACCGAAACAGTGACCTGCCATACAAAATCAAACCCTTTTTCCAGGGCCTGAAACATGCGGTGAAAGACCAGGATGAAGAAGAAGCAGATAAAGAAGAGAGACGCAGGCTGTTTTATGTAGCCATGACCCGGGCCAAAGAAACGCTGAGGCTTAGCTGGGGCAATGAAAAAATCAGCGCCAAGACCACCATGCAGAAGAAAAGTAAGTTTCTGCAGGAACTGATAGGTAAGGACGAAGTGGCCGAAACCGAACTTGGCAAAGAAGATTTGATAATGGCGGAAACACAGTTGCTTGCGAGGGTTGCACCGCCGCTGCTAAAAATTGAAGATTCGGAATGGCTGCACCAGCAACTCCAGGATTTCACCTTTTCGCCATCTACGCTTTATGACATACTGGAATGCGGCCTTCGCTTTTATTTCGGGCGTCTGGTACGGGTACCTTCAGCACCCAGTGCGGCTCTGGGATATGGTTCTGCGGTACACAACACACTTTGGAAAACGGTGGATCTGGGCTTCTCAAAGAAACAATGGCTCGATGAAGGCGCTTTTCTGGATTTATTCGAAACGGAGCTTTATAAACAGCGTGGTGCGTTTACACCGACAGGCTTCCAGCTAAAAATGGATCAAGGCAGGGAAAGGCTGCCATTGTATTACCGATCCAGGATAGATATCTGGCAATCACACCAGGACATCATTCTGGAGAAATGGCTTGAATCCAGTATTGACGGTATTAAAATTGGCGGCAAAGCAGATAAAATCATCATCGAAAATGGAGATGTGACCATTGTGGATTACAAAACAGGAAAACCGGAAAACGCCGAAGCATCCTTTAAACCACCCACCGCGGATAGCCTGCTGAAAGGAAAATTGCCCCCGCAATACTGGTTTCAGCTGGGTATGTACATGCTGATTGTGAATCATTACACAGAAAAACAATGGAATGGTATTGCAGCCAAGATTGATTCCGTTGAGCAGAATGACAAAAAAGAATTCCCCACATTCACACAGTACTATACCCAGGAGGACCTTGCGCTTTTGAAGGGTTTTCTGATTTTGGGTAACCAAAAGTTGCGCAGCATGGAGTTCCTTAAAGGTTGCGGCAGCGAGGATTGTGAATGGTGTCAGTTTGCAAAATCAAGCGGCCAGGCCATACTGCCCGAATCACTTTCGGAAACAGAAGATTAATCCTGAATCTGCAATTTCCTGCAAACTTTCTCACAGCAGAGTTCCTCCGCTCTTTTACGGCTAAGGTTCTTCTCCGTAGCCATTTCAGCATCATCCATCCATATCGATACCACGTGCAGGTCTTTTCTGCCGTGGGTATCGGTACTGTGTTTCCATTCGATGGCTTTTTTCTGTTGCTGGGCCCATTTCAGCAGCACCGCCTTGTAGCTTACGGTGGTGTTCATCAGCTTATCAAGATCCAGGTACTGGCCAATCAGCCGCTGGGTAATAAATACTTTTGCCTTACGGTAGCCGTGATCGAGATATACAGCTCCGATGATGGCCTCAAGGGCATTTCCTGCAATGGATTTTAAGGCAGAAGGGTGCTTCAGCAATTCAGGCTTCAAATCCATCATCTGCAGCAAACCCAGGCGATTGGCCAGATAACCCATTTGTTCGCGGTTTACCACCCGCATGCGCATTTCAGTCAAAAACCCTTCCTGTTTCATGGGGTAGCGCATAAATAGCATTTCGGCCACCACGGCATCAAGAATGGCATCGCCCAGAAATTCGAGTCTTTCATTATCAGCAATGCCTTTTTCTGCATTGCCAGCATTGTTCACCGACGAATGACGTAAGGCCTCACGGTAAATCGCGAGCCGACGGGGTCTCATACCAGTTAGCCGGTATATCTGATCGGAAAACTTCTTTGATTCTTTGGATAAAAGGAGCCGAACTGCCAATTGATAAAATCAGGCTTCGTAACGTTTAAAGATAACGGAAGCATTGTGTCCGCCGAAACCAAAAGTATTGCTAAGCGCGGCTCTTACTTCGCGTTTTTGAGGCTTGTGGAAAGTAAGGTTAAGCCTGGGATCAATTTCCGGATCATCCGTAAAGTGATTGATGGTGGGAGGAACAATACCTTCTTTTACCGCCAAGACCGATGCCACGGCTTCAATAGCCCCTGCACCGCCCAGCAAGTGACCGGTCATGCTTTTGGTGCTGCTGATGTTAAGGTTGTATGCATGCTCGCCAAATACACCGAAGATAGCTTTGGTTTCTGCGATATCTCCCAGGGGTGTGCTGGTTCCGTGTACGTTAATGTAATCAAGATCCTCGGGGGATAAACCGGCATCTTCAAGGGCCTGTTTCATTACATTTCTGGCGCCCAGTCCATCGGGATGCGGCGCGGTAATGTGGTATGCGTCAGCGGTCATGCCGCCACCCACCAGCTCGGCATAAATTTTTGCGCCTCTGGCTTTGGCATGCTCCAAGTCTTCCAGGATAATGGCAGCACCACCCTCACCGAGCACAAAACCGTCTCTGTCTTTGTCGAAAGGACGTGAAGCGGTGGCGTAATCGTCGTTTCTTTCGGAGAGGGCTTTCATATTGCTGAATCCACCCATAGCCGGTTCATTTACGCAGGCTTCACTTCCGCCTGTAACCATTACATCGGCTTTGCCGAGACGAATCAGGTTAAAGGCATCAATAATGCTGTGTGTGCCGGTAGCACAGGCGGAAACTGTTGCATAATTGGGTCCGCGGAAACCGTGTTTTATGCTGATATAGCCTGAAGCTATATCGATAATCATTTTGGGAATGAAGAACGGGGAAAACCGCGGCGTTCCGTCGCCCTTGGCAAAATCAACCACTTCGTTAAAGAATGTGGTAAGACCGCCGATTCCCGAACCCCAGATTACGCCAACGCGGTCGGGGTTAAAGGATTGTTGTAACAGACCTGAATCCTGAATGGCCTCATCGGCTACCACAACACCGTAATGGGTGAAAGGATCCATTTTACGGGCCTCCTTTCTGTCCATAAATTGCGTAATATCAAAGTTTTTTACTTCGCAGGCAAAGCGGACCTTGAACAAAGTGGTGTCAAAGCGGGTAATGGGTGCAGCCCCTGAAACTCCGTTCAAAAGGCCTTCCCAATACTCGTTAAGCGTATTGCCGATGGGTGTCAGCGCACCCATACCGGTTACAACAACCCTTCTGAGTTGCATGAATTTTACTTTTTGTTTTCTTCGATGTAACGAATAGCTTCACCCACAGTCTGAATTTTTTCAGCCTGATCATCAGGGATACTGATATCGAATTCTTTTTCGAACTCCATGATCAGTTCAACGGTGTCAAGCGAGTCAGCACCGAGGTCATTGGTGAAACTTGCTTCATTGGTTACTTCTGATTCTTCTACGCCAAGCTTATCAACGATGATAGCTTTAACTTTGGTTGCGATTTCTGACATGTTCTTATTGTTTGGATTTGCGGTGCAAAATAAAACAATTTTTCACATACAAGATATCAGGTCGTTAATTTTGCGAAAGCTTTATGCCCAAAAAGGAATATCTGCGTTTTGATTTTGATGACATTGCATTCCGGGCAATAGCCATACACACTGCATTACCGCCTGCTTTGCTGGCTTGGCAGATTGACAGATTTTTGGGGACAAAGTTTTCCATTTTACCTTTTTCTTTTTCTTTAAAGACCAAAAAAAGCACATCTGAGCACGCACAGTATTATTTTCGCGATGAAGAATTCGACACCGAGTGGTGGATTCTGGAAAATCAGGGCACACAGGAATCGCTTATGCAGGTGAAACCTTTGCCAGACATGATTTTGATAGGAAGGGGTGGCGAAGACGACAATGCAAGTGAAATCTGGCTGGAAAAGTTAAAATCCATACCCGGTATTTCATTGAGCTACGAAGTAGCCGACAAAGTGAAAAAAAAATTGACATGGATAACCTGGCTAAGTGATAAAAAAGTCAAAGACCCAGACCAGGACCAGGAAAAGGAATAAAATGAACAGAGGATTGTTTAACAAAACGAAGATTGTAGCCACTATCGGGCCTGCTACCCAGGAAGAGGATGTGCTGAAAAGAATTATTGAAGCAGGCGTGGATGTATGCAGATTAAATTTCTCCCACGGCTCGCATGATGCCCATCTCAAGGTAATTGAGCGTATCCGCAAAATAAATAATGATCTGGGGACCCATGTATCCATTCTCATGGACCTTCAGGGTCCTAAACTGAGAATCGGCAAGGTGGATGGGGAAATATTGCTTTCAGACGGTCAGATTATTACGGTTACGACCGAAGAATGCATTTGCACCAATGACATTCTTTATGTGAGTTATGCCAGGCTTGCTCTCGACGCTAAACCTGGAGAACGCATATTGCTGAATGATGGAAAGGTGGAACTTAAGGTCACCGAAATCATCGACGAGAAGCGGCTGAGGGCGGCTGTAGTTGTGGGAGGAGTACTCACCTCCAACAAAGGATTTAATCTACCTGAAACGCAACTGACAGTTCCCTGTCTGACAGAAAAAGACCTGGCAGACCTGGAATTCGGACTCAGTCAGAATGTGGATTGGATAGCCCTCTCCTTTGTTCGCAAACCGGAAGACATTCTAGCGCTGAAGCAAATTATTGGCATGCACGAAAAAGACACCCGTGTAATTGCCAAAATTGAGAAACCTGAGGCCGTGGAGAATATCAAAGAAATTATCAAAGTAGCTGATGCTATCATGGTTGCCCGTGGTGATCTGGGTGTAGAGCTGCCATTGCAGCGGGTTCCGCTCATTCAAAAAGATATCGTTGAAAAATGCATCCAGGCGGCCAAGCCGGTAATCATTGCCACGCAAATGATGGAAAGCATGATTCACGACAGCATGCCAACAAGGGCAGAAATAAACGATGTAGCGAATGCTGTTCTGGATGGAGCCGATGCCGTGATGCTCAGCGCAGAAACCGGCGTGGGTAAATATCCTGTGCGGGTCGTGGAAGTGATGAGCAGCATCATCACCGATGTAGAAAAAGACAAAAGGGTTTACTTTAAAGGTAAAAAACCCAATAACAGCTCACCTTCTTTCGCCAGTGATGAGGTTTGCTTCACTGCGGTTAGAATGAGTGATCACCTCGATGCAAAAGCCATTATTGCCATGACCCGATCCGGATATACCGGTTTCAGGGTTGCCAGCTATCGTCCTCAGGCCAATGTTTTTATCTTTACTGATAATCCCAGTCTGCTTACCCGACTTAGTCTGGTATGGGGTGTGCGCGGTTTTTTTTATGATGAGTATGTAAGCACGGACCAAACCTTTCAGGATGTGACAGATGTGCTCAAAAAGGAAGGAATCGTGAAGCCCGGAGATTGTGTAATAAACTGCGCGAGCATGCCTATCCACAAAAAACAACGCACAAACACCATTAAAGTGACGTTTGTGGATTAAGGCTATTTCTTTTTAAACATATTAAACATGCCGCCCATTTTACCCATAAGGCCAAGCATGCCGCTGTCCAGTCCCAAAAATTTCAGCACGCCTGATGTATCGTTGCTGTAACCACCGGCAATAAAACGTTCACGCAGACCCTGCAGCGCACATACCAGTGCCGTAGTTGCCAAATGCTTTCTGCGTTCTGAATCCCAGTCCAGGGCATAATAGCTGTCGGCACATTTCTGAATCAGTTCTTCATAATAACGGCTGCTTCTCAGTGCGTCCTCCCCTCCTTTTACCATTTCCTGCATCTCCTGCATTTTTCCACTCATGGCAAGACCTTGAATGTATGCCA
The DNA here is from genome assembly GCA_947463125.1 of Flavobacteriales bacterium. Lineage (GTDB taxonomy): Bacteria > Bacteroidota > Bacteroidia > NS11-12g > UBA955 > RGEC01. The sequence continues at coordinate 33,751 of CANHQZ010000016.1, forward strand.
TGGCAGCCTGCGTGGTTATATCAAAATGGGCTTCGCTTTGGCTTTCCGTGAAGCCGAACTCATGGCTGTGGCGCAGATGAAATTCTTTGCGGATTTCGTTAAGGTGTTCCTGTAGTTTTTGCATACAGGAAGCAAATTTCGGTGCTTATACCCTTTTAATGCAACAGAGGGTGTGCGATATTTGTCCTGTCTCAGTATGTTTTATACCTTCTTCAGTGAGCAAGTCTATTCTGACTTTGCCGCTTGCATGAATTATACCGCCCTTAGAAAGCACAATTCCAACATGGGTTACCTTGCCATTTTTTTCAAAAAAGGCAATATCGCCTGTTTGCTTTTCTGCAAAGGGCACAGCGTTTCCTTCGAGTGCCTGTTGTGAAGCATCTCGGGGAAGTTTTTTACCTAATATCGCAAAAACAACCTGAACAAGCCCGCTACAGTCAATTCCCCAAACACTGCGGCCACCCCATAGGTAGGGAGAATGAAGGAACAACGATGACAATCCTGCCGCATCAAGATTTTCGGGTTCAAAAACACGCGCATCCGAATAACGAAACATAGCATGGTCAATCATACATTCCATAGACGACGGAATTACAGAACCGGGAGACAAATCAATACGCGCACCGGAATTTTGCATTACGGCTCCGTGCACAGAAACCCTTCTGTTCCATGAGGCATGTTCAGGTTTTACTTTCGTGAGATAGTTTGACGGAATCCAGCCTTTATAATCATCATGGCTGCAGGCAACTTCCAGCCAGTCTTCTTTTTCGCTCAACAGGCTGCAGGTTTCACCAAACAACAAACTGCTTGCCATTTCTGATGCCGAGGAAGGCTCAGCCCTCACGGGAGCCCAAGATTGCGTACAGATCAATTGCATGGTTCAAAAATCATACAGAACCGTGACAATTGCTATGAAAAAAAATAATAGTTCAAAGGTGCAGACGCTCTTTTCTATCGAGCAACACCTCTTTGCTTTCCACATGGTCGGGATCAGGAACACAGCAATCTACGGGGCACACAGCAGCGCACTGCGGTTCTTCATGAAAGCCCGTGCATTCGGTACATTTATCCGGCACAATAAAATACACCTCGCTGCTGATGGGCGCAAATTTATCGTGGGCATCCACGGTGCGTCCGTCGGCCATGGTAAATGAACCCAGCACGCCTGTACCGTCTGCAATTGCCCACTCCAGCCCTGCTTCATAAATGGCGTTATTGGGACATTCGGGCTCACAGGCTCCGCAGTTGATGCATTCGTCGGTAATAATAATTGCCATAACAGTGCTGCAAAATTACAACAGTTGCGTATTTTCGAGCACCCATTCAAAAACAAATCCGATGATTTTTGGCGTACTGAGCGATATTCATGACAATTTGCCCCTGCTGGAGGCAGCAATTAAGCGTTTTTCGGATGAAAAAGCAGAGGCCCTGGTTTTTTGCGGTGATTTTTGTTCGCCCTTTGCGGCCAAAATGCTTGCCGAATCCGGACTGCGCGTACACGCTGTTTTTGGTAACAATGACGGTGACCGCTTTCATATTCAAAAAGTATGCTCAGGCTACAGCAATATGCAGTTCTATGGCGAATACATCGGCGATTTGGACTCTCAGCTTCAGCTGGGTGGGCTTAAAATCGGGGTGAGCCACTACCCTTTTTATGCCAAAACCATGATTAAAACAGGCTGGTATGACTGTGTATTTTTTGGTCACAGCCATGAAGCAGAGAAACAAAAATTCGGCAATGCACTGCTGTTAAATCCGGGTGAGGTTGCCGGTGTTTTTGGCAAATCAACCATAGGGATAGTTGATGCGGCAAACCGCAGTTCGGCCATTATTGATCTGTAAAGCAAATCAGAGCTTGTCGGCGATTTCCTGCAAAACGGCCGGATGCGCATTTTGAACTATGTGCTGCAATATCCGTTCGGTATTTTTGTCTGCGGGACCATCATTCAATATATGCAAATCACAGCGTTCCTTGTGCGGTAAAATATGTTTGTCCCAGGCAGGCATAACATGGTTATGCCACTGATAAAGGCTTCGCTCACGAGGAATACCCCGTTCCCGCATATCTCTGTCCAGCCTTCGCTCCAGACTTAACCGCATATCCGTTTCAATAAAAATTCTGCAGGACAGCAAATGATCAATTTCCGGAAAATCAAATACAAAAAGGCCTTCGGCAATAATTACAGGAGCCGGTTCTATTATGTCGACCCTTTCCGGAGCATCAAAGTTTTCAAAATTGTATTTTTTTAGCAATACAGGCTTATCTTCCATTAGCTTGAGCAAATCTTCGTGGAACCGACTGTGGTATAATGCATCCGGTAAATCAAAATTGGTAATCCCGTTTTCGTCGCTCTGTTGCTCATGCAGTGGCTTGTAGTAATCATCAAAACTGATTACGGCGACTTTTTCCTGCAATTTTTCCTTGATCCGCTCAATAAAGTATGTTTTACCCGAGCCACTGAGGCCGGTAATTCCAATCACCCACTTTTCTGAACCTGATTTCAATTTATTTCTTTTTACGTCTTTTGAAAAACTTACTCTTCACTTCCTCACCTTCCTCATTATACCACTGTATGGCAAGTAAATTTCCTTTATCATCATAAAACTTCCATTCCCCCACGGTTACTCCTTTATTGTAGTTTCCTTCCCGCATCTGATAGTGCGAAGAAAAACCATGCTTCCAATACCCTTGCCTTTCCCCATCTTCAAAATATCCGGTGGTTTCCAGTTCGCGATCGCGCCACTCTGCATACCTGCCCTCTCTTTTGCCATTTTCCCAGGTTTCCAGGCTCAGGGTATCGCCTTTAAAGCCATATTTAATAAAACTCCCATGCTTTTCACCTACTCTGTAAAACTCTTCAGCCAGCAACTTGCATCCAATCTCGTCGTAAATTCTGTAGATACTGTCGCGCTTGCCATATTTATAATAGCTTTCCTCTGCCGGACATCCGCTTTTATGGTATTTGTAATGCGGTCCGTTTTTTACACCCATGCTGTAGGAAATCTGATACCGTGGCAAACCATCAGGGTACCATGCAAACACATCTCCATCTGGAATGTCATTAACAAATGTGGCCGACTGCTCTTTATTCCCGTTGGTGAACCATGTTTGGTTATTTCCGTTTCTTGAACCATTGGAGTAAAACGCAGCGTATTGCTTGTTTCCGTTGGGATAATATCCGATAATTTCCCCATCAAGCTTCCCGCTGCTGAAAGTACCGCTGTTTTTGATGGCCCCGTTGGGATAATAATAGCTGTAGGGGCCTTGTTTCAAGCCCTGAACCAAGGTTTCAGATGCTACCAGCACATTGCTTTCGGTAAATTCCTTATACAAACCATTTTTCAAACCATCGGTCCAGTGAATTTCTTCATTCACCACTTTATTATCCCACAATTTCACGCTGATACCAGTGTATGGTCTGTTTTTGGAATAAGCCACACCATTTCTCATCTCCAGGTTTTCAAAAAATATTTTGGACTGCTTTTTGGGCGCATTATCCGTCTGTGCCAAACCATTCGTAGCAATCAGCAAGGCTATTATTAAAAAGCAAAATCCGGATCTTTTTACCATAATTTTATTTTTCAAAATTACGTGCTTGATTTAGCTTTGCAGAAAGCGGTTTTCCACATGAATCTGGACAAAATAAGGAATTTTTGTAATAGCCTGCCCCAGGTAACCGAGTCTTTCCCTTTCGATGAGGAAGTACTGGTGTGGAAAGTCGCCGGGAAAATATTTTGTCTGGGAAATATTCATGCATTCGATAGTATTAACCTGAAGTGTGATCCGGAACGAGCCGTTGCACTCCGTGAGGAGTATCCGCAGATTGTTCCCGGCTGGCACATGAATAAAACGATGTGGAATACAGTTTATTTGGACGGACTGCAGGAAAAATTCATCGAAAGCTTAATTTTGCACTCCTACCGTGAAGTGGTACGGAAATTGCCTAAGAAGATTCAATCAACTATCAAATTGTAACATGAACAAATACATCTCTACCGCTCTGGCACTGGCTATGATGGGCGTAACCCTTGCTCAGGGAACTGCCAAGAAAGCGGCAAACAACAAGAAAAACGACAAAATGAACGAAATACCACAAATCATTCAAGCTCAGCCTGAGGGTATGTATGCAGAAATGCAAACCAGCAAAGGCAGTATCTTTTTAAATCTCCACTACAAGCAAACACCGGTAACCGTGTGCAACTTTGTAGGTCTTGCGGAAGGAAAAATCAAAAACACCGCAAAACCATTGGGTGTTCCGTATTATGACGGCATTAAATTTCACCGTGTAATAGCCAATTTTATGATTCAGGGCGGCGACCCTCAGGGCAATGGAACCGGTGGTCCCGGATACAGCTTTGACGACGAATTCTCACCCGATTTAAAACACAGCGGTCCCGGTATTTTATCCATGGCCAATGCCGGACCCGGCACCAACGGCAGTCAGTTCTTCATTACCCATGTAAAAACCGACTGGCTGGATGGCAAACACAGCGTATTCGGTAAAGTTATTGAGGGACAGAATGTTGTGGATGCCGTGCAGCAGGGCGACTCTATTGTATCGCTGAAAATTTACCGCAAGGGCGCTGATGCAGAAGCCTTTACCGCTTCGCAGGAAATGTTTGACAAACTGCAGGCTCCCCTGAAGGCGGCAAAAGAAGAAAAACTAAAAAAGCAGGATTTTGCCCGCAATGAAGAAGAAGTATTGAAACTTTATCCCACCGCCCAGAAAACCGAAAGCGGACTTTGGTATGTGGTTGAAAAACCCGGAACCGGCGCCAAAGCCACCGCGGGCAAGCAGGTAA